>NZ_NUMC01000005.1:0-69609 GCF_002577655.1 Bacillus sp. AFS040349
TAGAAGTTTTGACAATACGATAACAATGATCGGGGGATATTTATGAATATAACGAAAAAGCTGATTCTTGTTTTAATTGGTCTAGTTTTAACCTCGTTAGGAATTAAGTTATTATCAGATAATCAGTTAACCTTTGGTGGAACTGCTGGAATTGCAACTATCTTATCATATCTTACAACCTTCTCTTGGGGTTCACTGTTTTTTGTTGTGAATCTACCTTTCTTTATTATCTCTATTCAAGAACTTGGAAAGTGGTTTACCATTTCAAGCTTATTATCAATTACTGGAATTTCCCTTATTCGCGAATGGTTTGACATCATCATTCCTGTCTTTGAAATAAATACGATTATTGCTGCTATTATTGCCGGTCTTTTAATTGGCGTTGGTGTGACCTTTGTTTTGAATAATGGATCTTCACTAGGTGGAATTCATATTCTTGGCTTATATATTGATAAAAAATTCGGAATAAATAGAGGCTTAGTTCTTTTTGTATGTGACTCTATTATTATCTTATTTGCTCTAGCTTTAGTTGGTTGGGAGAGTGCTATTCTCTCAATCTTTTGTATTTTTGTCGCGAGTACGATAATTGGACGTTATAAAAAATCTCCTATCAAGGAAATGGATCGTGACCAAGAAGAATCTATCGAAAATAGCCATGCGTCATAAGTGAATCAAGACCAATCAATGAATCAAAAAATAACATTGGTAACATTTTAGCATAGTTTTTCTCCTCTAATTCATCTAATCTTGTAATAGAGAGCGAGGGGAAGAAAGTGCATTATAGATCAGTAAACGAAATTATTAATTCAAAGCAATCAGCTGAAGCGATAAATTATCTAAAAGGTTTATGGTATTCAATCGTTGAAGGTGAATTCTCTTTTTCATATAATTACGATATTTACAAAATGCAGCTAATGCATCTACGTGCTAGTGCTCCTATAGAATGGTCATTAGAATGGAATGGCCTGCACTTCTTTTTAACGAGAAAGATTGAAGACCATGGTAAGATAACCATTCAATTAAAACCGAACGGACATTTTATATATAAATTTTCTTAAAAAACCCAGATGAAAATCTGGGTTTTTCTATGTTCATAAATAATATTTAAGAAAATTCAGCTGAATAATTTACGATCAATAGTGGTAGTTTAAATTTGGCTTCAAAAAATGTTTTAAGGAGGATAACATCTTGCCAAGCCAATCGAATTCAGTAAATATTGGTGCTCATGAATTAATGGAATGTCATGAGATACTAAGTTGTATGGTGAATGCAATCAATCAATTTCAGCTTTTACAACCACATTGTCAAGATCAATACTTACAGAACATTTTACAAAATCAGCTTTCATTTATGACTAATGAATACAATGCTGTTGTAAATGCACTCCAACAAAAAGCAAATGTTGGATCATTACCTAGTGTAAAATCAAACATTGGTGCAACACCAAC
Source organism: Bacillus sp. AFS040349 (assembly GCF_002577655.1). Taxonomy (NCBI): domain Bacteria; kingdom Bacillati; phylum Bacillota; class Bacilli; order Caryophanales; family Bacillaceae; genus Bacillus; species Bacillus sp. AFS040349. The sequence goes on from NZ_NUMC01000005.1 coordinate 1,449, forward strand.
ATACGGAATGAACAGAAATAGTGTACCAGAATCACCAAACGCATCGATTAATCAATTAAACGATAAAGATATTTCGTCTGCTATGCTTGGAACTCACAAGGCGTCTGCAGTATCAAAAATGCATGCTGCATTAGAATTTACAGATTCCAAACTAAGAGAAATAATGATTCAGGGGTCAAAAAATTGTGCGGATCAAGCATACGAGACATGGAATTATATGAATCAAAGAGGTTATTACCAAGTACCAACGTTTGACCAAACAACAACAAAAGCATTACTTAACAGCTATCAACCAAATGCTCTATATAGTAATCAACAACAAACTTATTAAAACTGGAGGGATTATTTATGCATACACAACAACATGCAATGCAACAAATAAATGAGTGTCGTCAAGTAGTTCAACAGCTTATTCAGCAAACACAACAAGGTAGCCAACAATATAAACAAATGCTTCAACAAGAACAACAAAATGTACAAATGCTGCAACAATTATTACAAAGAGAACAACAAGCAACTCAAATGATTCAACAAAGCTTACAAGGACATAACCAAGCATTACAACAATGTCAGCAAATTTTAAATGTTTGCAATCAAATGCAACAAGAATTATCTAATGGTGTTGCATATAACCAAACAACTTCTTATCAACAAGTTCCAAACCAAACTGTACATTCTTACAATCAAGCAGAACAGCGTCACATTCCTAACTACAGAAGTTATCAGCAGCAACAACAAAACAGACAATATATCCAGCAATAAGAAACAAGAGGTTAACGATTGGTCGTTAACTTTTAAGACTGTAGACAAACTCGATATTAATCGTGCTTGCCTACAGTTTTTTATTTTGGCTTGTGGTGAATTGAGGGCTGTTGATTTGTATTTTACGCGCTTTTACATATATGTAGATTATTTGACGATCTTATTTATTTTTATTATAATTATCTTGAATTCGAGATATTATGTTAGATTTAGAAAGGAAGTTCTCTCATGACGATAAAACCTTTAAAAGGAATTCATCATGTTTCTGCTATAACAGCTAATGCAAAGGATAATTATACTTTTTATACAAAAGTATTAGGTTTAAGGCTGGTTAAGAAAACAGTTAACCAAGATGATACCTCTGTATATCATTTATTTTATGCTGATGAACGGGGGAATCCAGGGACAGATTTGACCTTTTTTGAAATTCCTCGTGCAGGTCGAACTTATCCTGGTACGAATAGCATCACTGCTACTTCCTTACGAGTGATTGATGATCAGGCACTCCAATACTGGAAGGACCGTCTCGAGCAATTTGATGTAGATCATGATGAAATACAAGTTGTTAATGGTCGCTCTAGTCTTTCTTTTAGAGATAAGGAAGGCCAACGTTTAATTCTGATTTCGGATGAAAACAATAGAGGCGTTGCTGGAGGAAAGCCTTGGGATAAGAGCCCGGTTCCCGTTGAAAAGGGAATTATTGGGCTTGGCCCTGTTGAGTTAACTGTTTCAAGGCCAGAACGAACAGCTAATATTTTAACAGATTTAATGGGATTTCGAGAATTAACAGGATATGTTAGACAAAATGATCAGAAAAAAGTTCGGGTATTTGAAACTGGTGAAGGTGGTACTGGTGCAGAAATTCATTTAATTGAGGACAACGAGAGCAGTCGTGAAAGACCAGGGCGAGGAAGCGTCCACCATGTTGCCTTCCGTGTTGAAGATGAAGAAGAGCTAAACAAGTGGGTGAAATTGTTAAAAGAAAGTCACTTGCCGAATTCTGGTTTCGTAGAACGATATTATTTCCGTTCTTTATACTTTAGAGAACCTAATGGAATTTTGTTTGAGCTTGCAACAGACGGACCTGGCTTTGAAGGTGACGAGGACTTTGAACATCTGGGAGAACACCTTGCACTGCCTCCATATTTTGAATCACAAAGAAATGAAATAGAAGCAAAATTAAAACCATTATATACAATGGAATCTTAAGGATTTAGGAGATGGATACATTGCAACATATATTTATAGAAGGAAAAGATCAAAACGAACCAACTCTATTACTACTCCATGGCACTGGCGGAAATGAACGTGATTTACTTCCGATTGCGGAAATGATCGCTCCTACTGCTTCCATACTTGGTGTAAAAGGAAATGTTTTGGAAAATGGAATGCCTCGCTTTTTTCGTCGTTTATCAGAAGGTGTTTTTGATGAAGAGGACTTGGTTTTTCGTACAGATGAACTGCATCAATTTATTGGAGAAGCAGCTGAAAAATACAAATTTGACCGCAATCGCGTTTTAGCAATAGGCTATTCAAATGGAGCAAATATCGCAGCAAGCTTAATGTATCATTATAAACAAGCATTGAATGGTGCTGTTTTACTTCATGCCATGGTACCTAGAAGAGGGGTAGAAGTACCTGATTTAAATAATACACCTGTATTCATAGGGGCTGGAGTTAACGATCCATTAATTCCGCAGGCAGAAACAAAAGAACTTGCTGAAGTGTTAAGAAATGCAAATGCACAAGTAACAGAACACTGGGGGCAAGCTGGACACCAGTTAACAAGGGAAGAGATAATGGAAGCTAAAACGTGGTATGAACAAATTTATAAGTAATGAATAAAAAGATCAAACCCTTTTTAGAAGGTTTGATCTTTTTATTCACTATTAAGAGGCTCTAAACATTCTTTTTGGTCATTTTTAGGAGTATTTACAAGAGCAGAAACTGGGTATAGATCCATGAGTTTAGCATCATAGGGTACTAACAATGACTTTAAGTGTTCAATATTATCTTCTTCCCGATCCAACCATGTATCATATGAATTGGGTGGCAAGATCACAGGCATTCGATCATGAACATCTTTTGTTACCTCATTTGAGGTAGTTGTTAATATCGTACACGTGAACAATGGTTCGGAGCCCTTATTCCAACATTCCCATAAACCGGCAAAAGCAAACGGTCGTCTATCCTTCATCACAAATCGGTAGGGTTGTTTACCACTCTCTGTTTTTTTCCATTCATAAAAACCATCACTAATAATTAAGCATCTTTTTTGTCGAAACGGATTTTTAAAACTTACTTTTTGTTCAATTGTTTCAGAACGTGCATTGATCATTTTATGTCCGATTTTCACATCTTTTGACCAAGGTGGAATTAATCCCCATCGCATGTTTGTAGCTACACGTTGCTGTCCGTTTGATCCTATAACGAAAACATCCTGAGATGGAGCAATGTTATATCTGTATGTAAGTTCTTCATTGATAATTAGCTGAAACTGATCTTCAATTACATCTTGATTTGTTGCAAGTGTAAACCGACCACACATAAAATTCACCTCAAACTATTACTTTCTTCTATCGTAACAATTTTTCTTTTATAATCCTAATACATTGTGACAAAAAATAGATTTTCATATCTGGACTTTTACCCATAACGAAGTTAGTGCTATAAACATATAGTAAAACAAATGGATTTGGAGGTGACATCATGGGCGCTACAGGTGGATACGGTTATGGAGCTGGTTTTGCTCTAATCGTTGTTTTGTTTATTCTTTTAATTATCATTGGAGCTTCTTACGTTGGTTACGGATACTAATTAATTAAGAAAAGAGTCCATTTATCTTTCAAAAGAGATAATGGGCTCTTTTTAAGTAACTTTTACTAGTTTTGTAAACGTAAGCAAATTTCTTTTCATTATTAAGATGTTATAGGAAAATAATAAGGTGAAAATGAAAGGAGCTGAACTGATGGAAAGCTTACAAAGTACTACAACATTACATAATGGCGTTAAAATGCCTTGGTTTGGTTTAGGAGTGTTTAAGGTAGAAGATGGGTCAGAGGTAGTAAATTCGGTTTTAGCTGCTATTAAAGCTGGCTATAGAAGTATTGATACTGCTGCGGTTTATGGGAATGAAGAGGGTGTTGGTAAGGCAATTGCGGAGTGTGGTGTGTCACGTGATGAATTGTTTATCACATCAAAGGTGTGGAATGCAGATCAAGGATATGTTGAAACAATCGCTGCATTTGAAGAAAGCTTAAGAAAGCTGCAGTTAGACTACCTGGATTTATATCTCATTCATTGGCCTGTACCTGAACAAGGGAAATACGTTGATACTTGGAAAGCATTAGAAAAGCTTTATCATGATGGGAAAATTCGTGCAATTGGCGTAAGTAACTTTAAGGAACACCATTTACAAGATCTTATTGATCAAGCTGATGTTAAACCAATGGTCAATCAGGTTGAATATCATCCACGGTTAACACAAGAAAGTCTACACGAATATTGTAAAAAGCATCAAATTCAACTAGAAGCATGGTCACCATTAATGCAAGGTCAGTTACTAGACGAGCCAACACTAGTGGAAATTGCTCAAAAATATAATAAATCAACAGCACAAATTATCTTGCGATGGGATCTACAAAATAAGGTTGTTACAATTCCTAAATCAATTAAGCCTCATCGTATTGAAGAAAATGCAAATATTTTTGATTTCACACTAAGTGAAGAAGATATGAAAAAAATTAGTGCGTTGAACCAAGACAAGCGTGTTGGTCCAGATCCTGATGAATTTAATGTAGTGTAAAAAATAGTAAACAAAAACAGCTGGTCAATGTTGATCAGCTGTTTTTAAATGGATAAAAAGAAAATAGATGAAGACCTTAAAGATAGAAGATTGAAAGGAGAAGCTTTTATGGCAAAATTAATTCTCTGCATGGTGATCTTATCATTTACAATGATAAGCACTTTTCAAGCCCCGTCTCTTACACAAGCAAAACAAGTGGACGTCTTTTCTCCATTACATACTCTAATAACAGAAGATCCTATACTAGAAGGAGCGATTGCAGGTGTTAGTATTCGTTCGGCTTCTAACGGTGATCTATTATATTCGTATAATGGAGATTTATCGTTAACCCCAGCATCCAATTTAAAATTATTCACGGCAGCATCAGCTTTAGCTTCCTTAGGGCCAGATTATTCTTTCCAAACGGAACTATTCACAGATGGAAAAGTTAGACGTAATGAAATAAAGGGAAATGTTTATTTTGTTGGACATGGTGATCCCACACTCCGTGTAAATGATATTGAAAGAATGGCTAAAACTCTTAAAAAACAAGGAATACAATCTATTACAGGAGATTTAATTGCTGATGATAGTTGGTATGATGATGTACGGTATTCAGTGGATCTTCCTTGGAGTGATGAAACAGCTTATTATGGTGCGCAAATTTCAGCCTTAACAGTTTCTCCTGATAAAGATTTTGATGCAGGAACGGTTACCATTGAGGTTTCTCCTGGTCAAAAAAATCAAAAGGCGGAAATTTCAATTTTTCCTAATACTGATTTTGTTACACTTATAAATAAAACTAACACAGTTTCCACAGATGAAGAAAGTGAGCTTACAATCTCACGTACTCATGGTAAAAATGAGGTCATTGTTGAAGGGACCATTTCATATAAAGCATTGCCCATAAAAGAGTGGGTGGCAGTATGGGATCCAACAAGCTATTCTCTTTCAGTCCTAAAAAAAGCATTAAAACAACAAGGAATTAAGGTGAAAGGTAGGGAACGTAAAGGGGTAAAACCAAATCATTCGAAAATGCTTCTTACACATCAATCAATTCCTCTAAAAGAAATACTTATTCCTTTCATGAAAAATAGTAACAATACACATGCGGAAATGCTTGTCAAAGAAATGGGGAAGGCTCACAAGCAATCTGGAAGCTGGGAAGCAGGTTTAGAGGTTGAAAAACAAACATTAACATCGCTCGGAATTGATGTTGAGAATATGTACTTAAGAGACGGATCGGGTATTTCTCATGTAAACGCTATTCAGGCAAACTCTGTTACAGATCTTTTATATAAATCTCAATCACAGGCATGGTTTTCGTCTTTCTATAACTCTTTACCAGTTGCAGGTGTAAAAGAAAAAAAAATAGGTGGTACACTGCGTAATCGGATGAAAGAAGAACCACTAAAAGAAAACGTAGTTGCGAAAACCGGTACACTTACTAATGTAAGCTCTATATCGGGTTATTTAACGTTGTCTGACGGAAATAAACTTATTTTTTCCATTTTGATGAATCATTTAAAAGATGAAGAGCAAGGTAAATTACTTGAAGAAAAAATTTTATCAGTAATCGCTCAAACTACATTGTAAAGCAAACCTTTTGAACTTTTGTTTTTTCTTTGAAATAATGAAAAGGAGTAATAAAAGGAGGGGATAAAACAATGAAAGTATTTGTCGTTGGAGCAAATGGACAAATAGGTAAACATTTATCTGAGCGTTTAAATGAGAGTGAAAACTACACTGTACTTGCAATGGTAAGGAAGGAAGAGCAACAGAGAGAATTTGAAAATAAAGGAATTGAAACAGTTATTGCTGATTTGGAAGGAACAGTTGAAGAACTACAAGAAGCATTAAATGGCTGTGATGCAATCGTATTTACTGCTGGATCCGGAGGAAGCACAGGATCTGATAAAACACTCCTAATTGATCTTGATGGAGCAGTAAAAACGATGGAGGCTGCTGAAAAAGCAGGTATTGACCGATTTATTATGGTAAGTGCTCTTCAAGCAAATAATCGGGAAAATTGGAACGAAAATCTTAAACCATATTATGTAGCTAAACACTATGCAGATAAAATGCTAGTACAATCAAACTTAAATTATACAATTATTCGCCCGGGCGGTTTACTTAATGAAAAGGGAATTGGAAAAATCACAGCAGGTAATGAAGTGCCAAGAGCAACAATTCCACGAGAAGATGTCGCAACAACAATAATTGAAGCTCTTGAAAATCCAAATACTTATCACAAGTCCTTTGATATTGTGTCAGGCGAAGATCCAATATCTACTGCATTAAATAATTTATAAGCTATATTAAGACAAAGACAGCAATCCCTAAGGTTGCTGTCTTTTTCGTGTAATCATTTCTCAAGCTTGAGAAATATGATTGTCATCTCAAAAAGTGGGTAATATAACTATGTAAGCTTGTCTCGGAACTAACACAACTAAAAGGGGGAAGAAGTTATGGTGCTTACTCCAGAACAAAGAATCCAGTTACATGGTTTTAATAATTTAACAAAGTCACTAAGTTTTAATATGTATGATGTCTGTTATACAAAGACGAGGGAAGAGAGAGAAGCATATATTGAGTATATTGATGAGCAATACAATGCAGATCGTTTAACAAAAATTTTAAAAAATGTTACGGATATAATCGGTGCTCACGTCTTAAATATTGCAAAGCAAGATTATGTTCCACAAGGATCAAGTGTAACAATCTTAGTTTCTGAAGGTCCAGTTGTTGAGGTACCAACAGAATCCTATGATGAATCACCAGGTCCACTCCCTGAAGCAGTTACAATGGGACTGGATAAAAGTCATATTACGGTTCATACATACCCTGAATATCACCCAAATGAGGGAATAAGTACGTTTCGCGCTGATATTGATGTTTCCACATGTGGTGAGATTTCACCCCTTAAAGCACTAAATTACTTAATTCATTCCTTTGACACAGATATTATGACAATGGATTATAGAGTTAGGGGATTTACAAGAGACATCAATGGAGATAAATTATTTATTGATCATGATATTAGTTCTATTCAAAATTATATTCCTGATGAAGTGCAAGAAGATTTTGACATGATTGATGTAAATATTTATCAAGAAAATATATTCCATACTAAATGTAAGCTGAAGAAATTTGATTTGAACAACTATTTATTTGGATACACTAAAGATAAATTAACCATAGAAGAACAAGTACAAATTACAGATAAATTGACGAAGGAAATGGATGAAATTTTTTACGGAAAGAATATAAAATAGGGGCGAGTCTGACTCGCCCCTTTAAGTTTAAGCTTTTGCAGCTTGAAGTTGAAGAGAAATTTTAATTTGATCGCCTACTAAAACTCCACCAGCTTCTAATGGTGCATTCCAAGTTAGACCATAATCACTGCGCTTTAATTTGCCCTCTACAGCAAAACCAGCTTTTTCATTACCCCATGGATCAACACCAGTTCCTTCAAAAGAAACTACGAATGTTTCAGATTTTGTTTCACCGTGTAAAGATAAATCTCCAGTCACGTTATATTCATTTTCATCAGTTTTTTCAATGTTTGTAGCTTTAAAAGTCAAAGTTGGGTGATTTTCAACATCAAAAAAGTCTGCAGAACGTAAGTGGTTGTCACGGTCTTCGTTACGAGTGTCAACACTTGCTAAATCTACTGAAAATGTAATATCAGCAGTTGTTAAGTCAGTTGGGTCAGCCTCGATTTCAGCATTAAAGCTTTGGAAACCACCTTTAACTGTTGCAAACATCATGTGTTTAACAGAGAAGTCAACTCCACTGTGTGTTGGGTCAAGATTCCATTTTGATTTTGTCATTTATTTTCTCCTCCAATAATTTAATAATAGTTTAATTTAAAATATCTCAGTTTAAAGATTTATAACTTCGAGATAAATTATATTATCTAAAAAAGTGAATGTCAATTAAAAAATGCAATAAAACCAGATTTCTGTGATAAAAATCACATTATAAGAAATTTTTTTTATTTTTCGAACACTATGTGAAGTGTATTGAAGATTAGTTTAAAGGGGAGTATAGTAAAGGTGTAGAAAGAAAGTGAAAAGCTTCACAAACTTTCTACTAGGAAGCTAGCTAGCTTGAATTTTTTTGATAAATTATGTGAAAAACTTCACAAACAAGGAGATGCTAAACCATGAATTGGTTAAGAGGACCTAAATTGGCAATTATATGGACAATTTTAAGAGTTTGGTTAGGAATACAATGGCTTGAAGCAGGAATTCATAAAGTAGCAGATGGATTTGATGCAACTGGTTTTATACAAGGAGCGATTGTGAAAGCAACAGGAGATCATCCAGCAGTGCAAGGCTGGTATGCAACATTTCTTGAAATATTTGCTCTACCAAATGTAAAAGTATTTAACATCCTAATCCCTTGGGGAGAAGTATTGGTTGGTATTGGATTAATACTAGGAGCTGCCACTATCCCTGCCTTACTAGCTGGGGCATTCATGAACCTAAACTTTTTATTAGCAGGAACAGTAAGCACAAACCCGATCCTTTACACAGCAGCTATTCTATTAATGGTTGCTGGCACAGCAGGATATTTCTACGGAGCAGATCGATTCTTAATCCCTTATATTAGAAAAATGATCAACAACAATCGACATACCAAAAAACATCATCACGAGCAAAACCACCTTCCAGTTCATTAAAATTAGGTTAAAAGATTCAGCTTACTTCATTAGCTGAATCTTTTTTTATTTTAAAAGGACTTTACAGGAATTTAATAGAATAGGATAAATATATGAAAGCGCTTTAAATCTAAGGGTTTTAGGAGGATAAAACATGTTGAACTTTAATCTATCTCAGGAACAGGAAATGGTGAAAAAACTTGTAAGATCATTTGTTGATAAGGAAATATCTCCGTATATTACTGAATGGGATCGTAAAGGTCATTTTGAAACAAGTATTTTAAATCGACTTGCAGATTTGAATTTAATGGGCGTTTGTATTCCTGAAGAATATGGTGGAAGCGGTATGGATTATAATGCATTGGCAATTGTTTGTGAAGAGCTAGAAAGAGGTGACACAGCATTTCGTACAGCAGTTTCGGTTCATACGGGTCTTAATAGCATGACGCTTTTGCAATGGGGAAATGAATGGCAAAAGCAAAAATATCTTACTCCTCAAGCAAAAGGTGAGAAAATTGGAGCATTTGGTTTAACGGAGCCTGATGCTGGTTCTGATGTAGCCTCAATGAAAACATCAGCTGTCAAAAAAGGTGACCACTACATACTGAACGGTCAGAAGACGTGGATTTCATTATGTGATGTTGCTGACTATTTCCTCGTGTTTGCCTATACAGATACAAGTAAAAAACATCACGGAATCTCTGCTTTTATTGTTGAGCGGACAATGCCTGGTTTTTCATCAAAGGCCATTAAAGGTAAGCTCGGCATTCGAGCTGGAAATACAGGCGAACTATTTTTTGACAATGTCAAAGTTCCAAAAGAGAACTTGCTAGGAGAAGAGGGGGAGGGCTCTAAAATTGCCATGTCTGCATTAGATAATGGAAGGTTTACTGTTGCCGCAGGAGCGTGTGGAATTATTTCAGCCTGTCTTGAAGCAAGTGTTAAGTATTGTCATGAGCGGAGCACTTTTGGAAAAGAAATCGGTAAACATCAGCTTGTTCAACAAATGCTTGCGAAAATGGAAGCGGGTTTACAAATGTCGCGTTTACTCGTGTATCGTGCAGGCTGTCTCAAGAATGAAGGAAAAAGAAACACCCGGGAAACATCGCTAGCGAAGTGGCAGGCTTGCGATTTTGCAAATGAAGCAGCAAACGATGCTGTCCAAATTCATGGAGCCTACGGTTACTCAGATGAATACCCAGTTGAAAGACACTTACGAAATTCGAAAGCACCAGTTATATACGAAGGAACAAGAGAAATCCATACTATTATGCAAGCTGAATATGTACTCGGCTACCGCAAGGATAAACCACTGAATAAAACACTTCCTGCTTGGGAGGATATTGAGCAGTTGCTGCATTGAGGGGTGCCTGTCACTTCCCGAATTTTGTCGAACACAAAAAGGATGGTTCACCACCATCCTTTTTACTATATTTATATAATAATTACTGCACTAATTTTTCTATTTTATTCATCCGAGTTTTCTTTTCATCTTCAGATGCTAAGTCATATTTTTTTAATAAGTGAAACAGTTCATTGAGATCAGTTTGAGTAACTGAAGTAGACAAGAAATTGAAACACTTTTCAACTAAACTAGTATCCATATAAGGAGTTTGTTCGTTTAGCTTTTTAGTAACATCATCAATTGTATGATCAATTTTACATGAACTCATCTAATTTATCCTCCAATATGTGACATCTCAATTTTTTCACGCTTAGTCGTTCGTTCACTTCGTTCAACAGAGTATTGATCTTTTCGTCCATTCCAAATAGATGCTACATGTTTGGCAAGCTCTTCATCTGTTTTGTCTGATCTAATTACATCGCGTAAATCGTGTCCTTTTGAAGCAAACAAACATGTATAAAGAGAACCACTTGCTGACAGACGAGCACGATTACATGTTGAGCAGAACGCATCAGAAACTGATGATATAACACCGATTTCATCTTGTGATCCGACGTAACGGTAACGGCTTGCTACTTCACCTGTATAGTTTGGATCCACTGGTTCTAAAGGCATTACCTTATGAATATCCTCTACAATTTGTTTTTTGGGATAAACATCTTGTAAGTTCCACTTATTTGTATTACCAACATCCATAAATTCAATAAAACGTAAAATATGACCTTTTTCACGAAAATACTTTGCCATAGGAATAATTTCATGTTCATTCATTCCACGTTTGACAACCATGTTAATTTTAACTTTTAACCCTGCTTCGGAAGCAGCATCTATGCCGTCTAAAACAGCTTTTACAGGTACACCTCGTCCATTAATTTTACCGAACACATCATCATTTAGTGAGTCAAGACTAATGGATACACGTTGCAATCCTGCTGCTTTAAGCTCTTTGGCGTATTTAGGTAAAAAATATCCGTTCGTGGTCATCGCTATATCTTCTACACCATTAATAGAATGAATGCGATTAATAAGAAAAGCCAAATCTTTTCTCATTAACGGCTCTCCACCTGTAATTCGAATTTTTTTAACACCTAGTGATTGAACAAATACTTTAGTTAATCGTTCAATTTCTTCATAAGATAAAAGTTCATTTCTTTTTAAAAAAGGATAGTCTGGACCAAATATTTCCGCGGGCATACAATACGTACAACGAAAATTACATTTATCTGTTACAGAAATTCGCAAATCTCGAAGAGGACGATCAAAATAATCATAAACAGATTTGTTATTCTTCAATACGATTCCTCCCTCTATTTTTCATCAATAATTCGTTCCGGATGGGAATAAACATTAAAGGAATTTCCTCTAATAAAACCAACAGCTGTTATATTTAAATCATTTGCTAATTTAATAGCAAGATCAGTAGGGGCAGATTTCGAAAGAACAATACCAACACCAATCTTTGATGCCTTTACTAAAACCTCGGATGAAATTCTGCCGCTAAATACAATAATTTTATCTCGCACAGGAATTTGATTCAATATACTATATCCATATAATTTATCTAAAGCGTTATGACGCCCAATATCTGTTCGGCTTACTAGCATTTTCTCTGGAGTACACAGTGCAGCATTGTGTACTCCACCAGTTTCTTGGAAAACAACACTGCTTTCCTGCATGGCTTTCATAAGTGAAATACATTGTTCAGGTGTAAGTGTTTGTTTGCTTGTAGAGGTTTTGGATGTTTTTACATCATTTTGAAAGTAAAATTGTCTGCTTTTACCACAACAAGATCCAATAAATCGTTTTGAATAGTATTGTTGACTCGTTATGACATCTGATTGTAAATTTACATAGGCATATCCAGCACCTTCATCAATAGAAATTGACTCGATTTTATCGTAAAATCGGATAACTCCTTCTGACGCAAGAAACCCAATAACCATTTCTTCAAAATGTGTAGGTGTACATACCATTGTAGCAAATTCTTCATTATTCACAAAAATTGTTAAGGGAAATTCAGTTACAATATCATCGGTTGTTTCTACTAATTTTCCATTTGTATATTTTATTATTTGTTGATTTATACTCATTTTCATATCCATATCTTCTCACACCCGAATTCTAAGATTACTAAAATATAAACATAGTTTGATTTTTTAAACAAGTATTAAAGATTTCCTAGTGAAAAGTTAGGTATAGCTAAAAGTGAAAATTTATTCTTGCGCAATAAAAAAGAACATGGTAATATTTCGTTACAAAGTTCATGATTTTGTAACAAATTGCTTCCGAGATAGCGAACCTGTCATCGATTCAGCTTGTTGCGAATTTGAAAGCGATTAACTGTTGGTCCGATAGTAGCGATTCCTGCTTGAAACTAACCGTCAATCACCTTTAAGATAGGCATTTATTTGTCATATTTTAATGGGATTGGCGGTTTTCTTTGTTTAACAAGATATTATTCTATTCATTTTGTTAAGATTTGACTTTACATCGTAGAAGTATTTTTAAAAGCTTACCTAAGGGGATGACCACATGAAAAAGACAAAAAATCGTTGGCTGATTGCTGCCTCCGCAGTTGGGATCCATATCTCAATTGGATCGGTATATGCATGGAGTAATTTCACCAATCCATTAATGGAGGAGTTTGGGTGGACAGCTCAACAAGTACAATTAACATTTAGTATTGCTATTTTATTTCTTGGATTGTCCGCAGCGTTTTTAGGACACTTTGTTGAAAAATACGGTCCAAGAGCGGCTGGTTTACTTGCAGCTGGATTCTTTGGTGCTGGAATAATTGGTTCTGGTTTAGCTGTTAATCTAGGATCATTACCGTTCCTCTATGTTACATATGGCGTTCTTGGAGGAATTGGACTGGAGTTGGATATATTGCGCCTGTTTCAACGTTAGTAAAATGGTTCCCGGACCGTCGTGGCCTTGCAACTGGACTGGCTATTATGGGATTCGGATTTGCTGCTGCCATTGCAAGTCCAGTCATGGAGTCACTAATTAATTCGGTTGGTACAGCAAACACATTCTTTATTTTAGGAATTTCTTATTTAGTTATTATGACATTATCTTCATTATATTTAGAAAAACCACCGGTTGGTTGGGCTCCTAAAGGTTTTAATGAAAAAGGACAATCTGGAAAATCTAGAATTAAAGAAGATTTATCACAATTAACAGCAAATGAAGCAGTTAAAACATCAAGATTTTATTATCTATGGATTATGTTATTCATCAACGTAACATGTGGTATTGCCATTCTTTCTGCTGCAAAACCATTAGCTGAAGAAAGTATTGGCCTTACAACAGCAGAAGCTGCAGCATTAGTTGGTATCCTGGGAATATTTAATGGATTAGGACGTATTGGTTGGGCGTCAATTTCAGATTTTATTGGTAGACCAAATACGTATACAACATTCTTCGTATTACAAATTGTATTATTTGCCGTTTTACCACATACAACAGAAGCATTTCTATTTCAAGTTATGTTAGCAGTTGTATACACTTGTTATGGTGGAGGATTTGCAGCAATTCCTGCTTATATTGGCGATTTATTCGGAACAAAACAATTGGGTGCAATTCATGGATACATTCTTACTGCATGGGCAGCTGCTGGATTAGCTGGGCCAATGTTTGCAGCATGGATGAAAGATACAACTGGAAGCTATGCAACTAGCTTAACTTTCTTCTCCGGAATGTTTGTACTTGCATTAATCGTTTCTATTGTTATTCGTCGTGATATTAATAAGTTACGTCAACAACAAGTGTCAGGATCAAAAATAGCTGGATAATAATACTTCCACAATGTACTGAGGTGTGGTAAAATACCTCATGCTAAAACCTGTCTACAGGTAGGAGGATATTATGAATAAGTATGAAGCAGAGTTTAGTAATATCGTTCGTTCTTTCCGAAAAAAGCATATGGGAAAAGGTCCGAGTAAAATCACAACAACCTTTTGTAAAAACTGGGCTATTTGTGAGATGGAAGGAAATTTATCACCTGTTGAAAAATTCATTGCAAGTGCTGATGAAGGAAAGCAAGCGCTACGATCTGCAAGAACTGAAATGGTTAAACAAATTTACAAGAAAAACCCTCCTATTGAAATGGAAGAGTTTTTAAACTGTAAATTCGTTGATTTGTTTGTAGATATAGATATTGACAGAGATTTTGGTATGTCGATCTTTGTTTTCGATGAAGACTTACAACAAAAATTCTCTAAATAAAAATAAAATAATAATAAACATATTTATTCATTCAATTAAATAAATTGGTATGGCACTTAGTAGCGACCCTGCAAAAGACTAACCACCGTTTGACTCGACACATCCTTTGTACTATGAGTTTACGGTGGTTTTTTGTTTCTTGGGGCATGCAGCGAAACCGTTCATCCAAGTAAGTTTGTTGAAAAGGGTTAAAGAAAAATTAGCCTATCAATAAATCAATTGAATTAATGATAGGCTAGTTTTTCTAACTAATAACTCTATAGATAAGAAGATGAAAAATTTCAGGCAGAACGAGGAGTGAAATTCAAATGGGAGAGACAAAACATCAAGGACCTATAAAAGCAACAAAAGAACTGCAACCAAAGCACTGGGTGAGTCCAATTCCGTTTGGTCTAGGAAAGGTTAAGCCACATCATTTTCGCGATACGATGAAGATTGCATGGGATAACAAAGATAATCTGGGTTATGCATCACGAATTTTAACAAAAGGGGTTTGTGATGGCTGTGCTTTAGGTGTGTCAGGCTTGCATGATCAAACACTAAAAGGTCCTCATATGTGTACAACAAGACTAAATGTTCTTCGTTTAAACACGATGCCGGCATTAAAAGAAGAAATTGTACATGCAGATATTGATGAATTAAGAAAGTATAGCAGTACTGAACTAAGAAAATTGGGTCGAATTCCATATCCGCTCATTCGCCGTAAAGGGGAAAGAAAATTCTCACGTATTACATGGGATGAAGCTATGGACATGATTGCAGATAAAATGAAGCAACTGGACCCAAAACAATATGCTTTTTACTTAACTTCAAGAGGAATTACAAATGAATCGTACTATGTAGCTGCAAAGGTATCTCGTTTTCTAGGTACAAACAATATTGATAATGCATCACGCATTTGTCATTCACCAAGTAAAACAGCATTAAAGCGTTCTATTGGTGTTGGAGCATCAACTGTAAATTATCAAGATTGGTTTGGAACAGATGTATTATTATTCTGGGGTAGTGTTGCATCAAACGCATCACCGGTTTCAACAAAATATATGTTAGAAGCGAAAAAAAGAGGCACAAAAATAATTGTAGTTAATCCATATAGTGAGCCTGCGATGGATAAATATTGGATTCCTTCTAATATGGAATCTGCTTTATTTGGAACGAAAATTGCTGATGATTTCTATCAAGTAAACATTGGTGGAGATATTGCCTTTATGCATGGTATTATGAAGCACTGGTTCGAGATGGAGGAAAAACAATATGGTTCAGCAATTAATCATGAATTTGTAGAAAAACATGTAAACGATTATGAAGAATTAAAATCACATGTTGAACAACAATCATGGGACGAAATCGTTAAATCATCGGGTATTTCAAAAGATAGAATCATTGAACTATCGGATCTTTTAGCAAAAAGTAAAAATGCGATCTTTGCTTGGGCTTTAGGATTAACGATGCATTCATTTGCAACAGATAATATTTCACAAGTTGCAAACCTTGCGCTACTACGTGGCTTCTTAGGCCGTAAGAACAGCGGTTTAATGCCTTTCCGCGGTCACTCCTCAGTACAAGGTTCAGGTGAAATGGGAGCAGATCCATTCGTTTTACCTGGTGGTGGATTTGAAGAAGAAAACGCGAAACGTATTGAGAAAATTTGGGGCTTTGATCTACCAAAATGGCAAGGTGATATTGTAGGTGTTACACTTGAAAACATCGTCCTGCCTGAAGATCACGAAAGAAAAATTAAGCTGTATTATTTATCAGGTGGTAACTTCCTAGAAACGATGCCAGATCCTGATTTTGTAGAAAAAGCATTATCAGAACTAGACATTCGTGTTCACCAAGATATCATTTTCAACACATCAACACTTGTTGATGCCAAAGAAGCAGTAATCGTTCTACCTGCGAAAACACGCTATGAACAAGAAGGCGGCGGAACGTCAACTTCAACAGAAAGAATGGTCTATTTTTCACCAGAAATTGAAGGAAATAAAAATGAAATTAAAGAGGCCCGTGCAGAATGGAAAATTTACGTTGATCTTGCAAAACGTGTGAAGCCTGAAACTGCTCATCTTGTTGATTTTAAAACAGGTCAGGAAATTCGTGATGAAATCGCGATTGCGAATCGCGACTATAATGGCATTCAGCACTTGAAAAACGTAGGTGATGTTTTCCAATGGGGTGGGGCTTGGTTATGTGAAGGTGGAGTTTGTCCTACACCAGATGGAAAAGGAAACTTGATTTCAGTTGAAATACCGGATCTTGGTAAAAAAGAAGGGCAATTTGTTGTCACGTCTCGACGTGGAAAGCAATTTAACTCAATGGTTTATAAAGAAAAGGATCCATTTAACGGCGCAGACCGTTACGATGTTCTTATGAATGCAGAAGATGCCAAACGTCTAAGTATTGCTGAGGGAGAAGGAATTGTTGTTTATAATGGCTTTGGTGTTTTCCAAGGAAAAGCAAAGTTCGTTGACATTGCAACAGGAAACCTAGAAGTTCACTTTCCTGAAGGCAACTTCTTATTACCACGAGGAAGATACGAAAAATTCGCTGGAATTCCAGATTACAATATTACAGTTACGGTAGAAAAAGCAGATCGCTACAACGCTCGTAAAGATGTTCAATATTTAGAAAAAAGAGTAGAAGATTTAGAAGTAGATGCACCAATTTAATATATTCATATAAAGACAGAGCAACATGTTCTGTCTTTTTTTCTATGGTTTTTTTCCTTTAAAACCTTTAATATTTATTTATGTAAGCGTTTTATAATGTACTATCTTAATAAGGGGTGAGGAAATGATTAAAACCGAAAATAGCTTAATGCTTTTTAATATAATCATAACAACAATAGATGGTAGCATCATAGATTTCCATTTTGGTCAAACAGATGAGTTGGAGAAATCCGTATGCTTACAAATGAAAATGAAAGATTTATTTGATTTTTGGGAAGAGAAGGAATCAAATATGATCATTGCCTCAAAAAACACCCTTCAATACTTACTTCTTTTTAAAGATTTTACAATAGAAAACCAACAAAGAAGAATGTACATATTAGCAAATGGTGTGCAATGGTTTCGTCTTGAGGAGCGAATTAAGGAGCTTGATAAATCAAACCGTGAATTAGATGCAATTATCGAGAGCTCATTTGACGGAATTTATATTACTGATAAATTTGGCAACACATTAAAAACGAATTCTGCGATAGAACGGATCACAGGAATTCCTAAGCATTATTATATTGGGAAAAATATTAATCATTTAATAAAAAGAGGGATATTAGAACAATCTGTAACATTGAAAGTTATGGAGCAAAAACGTTCAGTTTCAGTTGTTCAGCAAAATTTCAATCAAAAAGAAACACTAATGACGGGAAATCCTATTTTTAATGAAGAAGGTGAAATCGAAAAGATTGTCACGAATATTCGTGATCTTTCTGAATTAAATCAATTAAATAAAGAGCTGAAAAAAGTGCAACAGCTTAATGAGAAATATAAAGAAGAGCTTGATAGATTAAAATCTTTTGCCATTCAAGACCCTGATATTATCCTCAAAAGTGATAAGATGATTGAGATTTATCAAATGATCGGCAGGCTTGCCAACTTTGATACAACAATTCTTGTTCTTGGTGAAACAGGAGTAGGAAAGGATGTGTTGGTTCGATACTTATATCGCTCAAGTGACAGATTTAAGGAGGGGCAGCTTATAAAAGTCAATTGTGGGGCAATCCCAAATGAGCTTCTTGAATCAGAGTTGTTTGGTTATGAAGGTGGCGCATTTTCAGGTGCTAATAGGACGGGAAAAGTGGGGATGTTTGAATTAGCTCATAATGGCATGCTTTTTTTAGATGAAGTCGGCGAAATGCCAATGGATCTTCAAGTAAAGCTGCTTCGTGCAATTCAGGAAAAAGAAATTATGAGAGTAGGCGGCACAAAAACGAAAAGAGTGGATGTTCGATTAGTGGCAGCCACAAATAGAGATTTAAAAGAAATGGTCAAAAGAGGAACATTTCGTGAAGATCTTTATTACCGGTTAAATGTTGTCCCAATTTTCGTGCCTCCTCTTAGAGAAAGGCGTGCTGATATCCTTCCACTTGTTCACTATTTTTTAGAGCTGTACAAGAAGAAATATTCAGTTGAAAAAGTGTTAGATAAAAAGATTAGTAACTTTTTTTATCAGTTTGATTGGCCAGGCAATGTAAGGGAACTATCCAATTTATTAGAAAGACTTATTTTGACCGTACCAAACGAATACGTATCCATCAATGACCTGCCAGATGAATACCAAAAATCGACATCAGATGAAGAAGTTGTTCTTGAAGAGGTGTCATTAAGAGAGATCGTAGAACAAGCTGAGAAAACAGCTCTTAAAAAAGCTCTATTAAAATATAAAACAACGTATCAAATTGCTGAAAAGCTTCAAACAAGCCAAGCAACAGTTTTTCGAAAGCTACAAAAATATAATTTATCATAAATTCAAAAGTGAATGATCAATTCATTTTTAAATTATACAAGTCCCTTGTTTAACAAGTAGTTAACGTAATCGGGTAAATCATTTCTGAATTAAGTGACAAAATGGTGAACATTTCGCCTAGTTGTCACTTATTTTTTGTTTTGGCATGAAAATTGCTTGATGTAAAGCAGTGAGGTTTTGACCTTTATGAAAAAGGAAATAGGGGGAATGGAATTTGAATAGACCTTGGTTAAAGCATGTAGTTGAAGGAAATCCGGTTGAAATTGAAATACCAGAAATATCGTTACCTGATTTGTTTCAACGCTCTGTTGAAATGTATGAAAATAAGATTGCGGTCACATTTTATGATAACTCATATTCTTATTCACTTTTAAATGATTCAATAAATAGAATGGCGAGCGCACTAGTAAAACGTCAAGTAAAAAAAGGTGATCGAGTCGCAATCATGCTTCCGAATTGTCCTCAATATCCCATTAGCTATTATGCAAGTTTACGATGTGGAGCAACCATCGTACAAATTAATCCAATGTATAAATCATCTGAACTTCTATACGTCCTCAACGATTCACAGGCAAAGGTCATCATTGTTTTAGATCAACTCCTACCCGTCGTAGAAAAAATCTTACATGAAACATCGGTAACTACGATCATTCCTGTTTCTTTCGAAAAAGAAAGCTTGTTTCATCAATTACTAAAAGATCCTGGTGATACAATCCCTAATGAAAAGATTGATCCTAAAGAAGATATTGCTGTTCTTCAATATACAGGAGGAACAACAGGTCGTTCAAAAGGGGCAATGTTAACACATTATAATTTAGTTGCAAATACACTCCAAAGTGCTGCTACTGCACATGTTAAAACAAATACTGGGGAAGAGCGCGTTCTAACCATTTCTCCTTTGTTTCACGTCTATGGGATGACAAGTGCGATGAATCTTACTTTTTATAATGGTGGAAACTTAATTCTCGTACCTCGATTTGAAGTGGAAGAGGTCGTGAAAATAATAGAAAAAACAAAGCCAACCTCATTTCCAGGTGTTCCAACAATGTATATTGCACTACTTAATTACTATAATACCTATAAGTTTGACTTAAGCTGCCTTAAAACCTGTACAAGTGGTTCTGCACCACTTCCTGTTGAAGTGATAAACCGTTTTAATGAGGTAAGCGGAACGAATGTTGCTGAAGGGTATGGATTATCTGAGGCATCTCCTGTCACACACCGCAATCCTATTTCGGGACTTCAAAAGCGGGGAAGTATCGGAATACCAATACCTAATACAGATGCTAAGGTTGTTGATATAGCTTGCGGCGAGCAGGATTTGCCAATTGGAGAGGTAGGCGAGTTAATTATAAAAGGACCTCAAATTATGAAAGGGTATTGGAATATGCCTGAAGAAACAGTTAATACAATACGTGATGGCTGGTTATATACTGGAGATTTGGCGATGATGGATGCTGATGGATTTTTCTATATTGTTGGACGTAAAAAAGAAATGATATTAGCAAGTGGATTTAATGTATATCCAATTGAAGTGGAGGATGTTATTTACAGTCATTCAAAAGTGCTTGAAGCAGCTGTTATCGGTGTTCCAGATGAATACCGCGGTGAAACAGTTAAAGCAATTGTTGTTACCAAAGAAAATGAACGTATAACGGAGGATGAATTAATTCAATTTTGTCGAGAAAGACTTGCAGCCTATAAAGTGCCTAAAGAAATAGCCTTTGTAGAGGAACTTCCGAAAACAGCGGTTGGAAAGATTCTAAAACGGACTTTAAAAGAAATGTATTCTGTATCCAAATAGAGGAGGGAACACATGGATATTTTATTGCAGCAATTATTTAATGCACTCACAATTGGAAGCGTTTATAGTTTAGTTGCACTTGGCCTGACTTTAGTGTATGGGATTTTGCATATTCCAAATTTTGCGCATGGAGCTTTATATATGGTTGGTGGTTATATCACCCTTTTATTTATGGAGAGCATGGGTTTACACTATTGGCTTGCAATATTTATTTCCATTATTGTCGTTGGATTATTAGGCGTTGTTATGGAACGGTTAGTTTTCCATCCATTGCGGAATGCTCCGCCAATACATGACAAAATCGCAGCAATTGGTGTTCTCTTATTTTTAGAAGCTTTAGTTCAGTTAGTATGGGGTGCTGAATATCGCAGAATGTTATCTCCTTATGATATTGTTGTAGATTTTCTTGGCCTAACTGTTACTGCACAAAGACTTCTTATAATCGGTACAGCTATTCTTGCCATGATTCTTTTGCATTTATTTTTGAAAAAAACGATAACAGGTTCAGCGATCATTGCAATGTCGCAAAACCGAGAGGGCGCATTTTTAGTAGGTATTAATGCAAACAAAGTGGCCATGATTACGTTTTTTATTTCGGGGGCTCTAGCAGCATTCGCTTCTTCAATAGCATCACCTATTAATCTAGTTTTTCCTGGTATGGGTCATCTTGTTATTTTAAAAGCATTTGTCATCATCATTATTGGTGGAATGGGTAGTATTCCCGGAGCAATTATTGGTGGTTATATCTTAGGATTTTCCGAAAGTCTCAGTGCGACATTTATTTCAAATGATTATAAAGATTTAATTGCATTTTTATTATTAGTGGCAATTCTGACTATTAAACCGAAAGGCTTGTTTGTAAAGGGGGCTCGTTCATGATGAGTTTCTTAAATAAAAGAAATACCACCATTTTGTTAATCGTAGTGGCTATTTTGATGCCTTTGTTAACAGATAACCCATACTTATTACACATATTTTCAACTGCTTTTATATGGACGATTGGAGTTTATGGATTAAATTTGATTGGCGGGTTTACTGGTCAGCTTTCATTAGCACATGCTGGTTTTTTCGCCATCGGTGCCTATTCGGTAGGAATACTAACAGTAAAAGTTGGGCTTAATTTTTGGTTGACTCTACTGCTTGGAATTATCATTACGACCATTATCGGCTTTTTAATAGGCATAATCGCCCTCCGAACGAAAGAACATTTTTTTGCCATCTATACACTTTGTGTTGGGTACATCATTTATCTTGTTATTTACAAATGGGAGGCACTAACAGAAGGAGTCCGTGGTTTAATTGGGATCCCACCACCGGCACCAATTGGACCGATAACCTTTCAAACACCTATATCCCAATACTATCTTTTATTATTTTTTCTCGTTTTAACTATTTTTATTTTTACGAGGATTATTAATTCTCTTATCGGCAGAACATATATGGCCATTAGAAATAGTGAAGAGTTAGCTCAAACGATTGGGATCGAGACAATGAAACAAAAACTAGTTTCATTTGTTTTGTCCACATTCTTTGCGGGGTTAGCAGGCGGTTTGTATGCGTCATTTGTTCGATTTATTGGACCTGATATTTCTTATATAAACGTTACTTTTGATATGTTGATGTATTTATTAGTTGGAGGTATTGGCACACTCTCCGGACCGCTTGTTGGAACTCTTCTTGTTGTCTGGATTTCTCAATATCTACAATTTTTACAAGACTATCGAATGCTCATTTTTGGTCCGATTCTTGTTCTCTTGATTATTTTTTATCCAAGGGGGATTGTCGGAGGAGTGCAAACATGGCTAATCAAGCAGAGAACTAAAAAGTCTCAGAAAGATCTTTCTCAAAATCTGCAATCTGTTGTTGTAAAGGAGGAGAAATAATGCTTATCCAAGTAAAGGGACTGACGAAAACATTTGGTGGGCTGACTGCCGTTAATTCAGTAGACTTTGAGATTGAAAAAGGAAAGGTAACGGCAATTATTGGTCCTAATGGTGCAGGGAAATCTACATTTTTTAACTTAATTAGTGGCTTTCATCAACCCTCGTCAGGCTCGGTAATGTTTGATAGCACAGATATCACATCATTAAAGGCACATCAAATTGCAAAGCTTGGTATTGCTAGAACATTTCAAACCACAAATTTATTCGAGCAATCAACGGTATTGGATAATGTACTAATTGGACATAGATTACGAACCTCATCAGGGTTATTTGATGCGATTTTTCGAACATCTCGGATGAAAAGAGAAGAAAAGGAATCATTAGAAAAAGCACATGAAGTATTAGAGTTTGTTGGGTTAACAAACCTTGCCAATAAGCATGTGTCAGAGATTTCGCAAGAAGAAATGAAGCGCACAGCATTTGCATTAGCTCTAGCAACAGATCCGGTAATTGTGTTTTTAGACGAACCAGCTGCAGGTGTAAATCCTGAAGAAACAGACGGTTTAGCAGAGTTGATTAAGAAGATGGTTTCAAAAGGAATATCAGTTTGTCTCATTGAACACAAAATGCAAATGATTATGAATCTAGCAGATAAGATTATGGTTTTAAATTATGGACAAAAAATTGCCGAAGGAACTCCAGAAGAGATCAAAAAAAATCCAGCTGTAATTGAAGCTTACTTAGGAGGTGAAGCTGTTGCTCAAGCTTACTGATGTTTCTGTTTCTTATGGTGGATATCAGGCATTAGAACATATCAATCTTAGTGTGAAACAAGGAGAATTTGTTGTTTTATTGGGTGCCAATGGTGCTGGGAAAAGCACAATCTTTCGAACGATTAGCGGTTTAAGTAAACCGTCTTCAGGCAGCATTGAATTTAACAACCAAAGTATAAGTGGACTATCGGCAGATCGACTTGTGTCACTTGGAATTGTTCAATGTGCAGAAGGGAGAAAGCTATTTCCGCAAATGACTGTTTATGAAAATCTCATTTTAGGTGGCTTTGTTCATCGAAGAGATAAAGGAAAACGAAAAAAATCACTTCATGAAGTTTTTGAGCTTTTTCCTATTTTAAACGACAAAAAAGATGACCCAGCTGGATCGCTAAGTGGTGGACAGCAACAAATGCTCGCCATTGGGAGAGCCCTTATGGCATCTCCTAAGGTTATTTTACTTGATGAGCCATCTATTGGTCTCGCTCCTTTAATTGTAGAACAAGTGTTTAGTGTTATCCAACAAATAAACAAAAATGGAACAACAGTTCTTTTAGCTGAACAAAATGCAAATGCTGCACTAAAAATTGCCGATCGAGGCTATGTAATTGAAACAGGAAAAATTGTACTAGAAGGTAGCAGCAAGGACTTATTTGAAAATGACGAAGTGAGGAAAGCGTATATAGGTGCTTAGGTCTTGAGCCTTAATTGAAAGGAGGTGTCTACTTCTTTTTACAGGTTTATTTCTTTGAAAAAAGATTTAAGGGGGAAAAAGGATGAAAAAGCTTGTTTATTTCTTTGCTTTTGTACTAATTTTTATGCTTGCAGCATGTAGTGGGAACACATCAACAGAACCAGCAAACCAAAGTGAAGGGAACACAGAAGAAACAACATCAAATACAGAAGAGAAACCCGCAGGTGAAGTTGTTAATATTGGGTATAGTGGCCCTTTAAGTGGTCCTGCTGCCTATTATGGTGAGAACACATTAAGTGGCTTATCTATGGCTGTAGATGAAATTAACAACAATGGTGGATTTGAAGTGGACGGTAAAAACTATTCTTTAAACCTAGTTTCTTTAGATGATAAATACTTACCGAATGAAACAGGGGCAAATGCAAAACGGTTAGTTCAAGAAGACAAAACACCAATCATTTTTGTTCCACATAGTGGTGGTATTTTTGCTACACAAGTTTTTAATCTTCAGGAAAAATTTATAATTGGAGCTTATTCAAGTGAACCGAAGATAACAGAACAAGGAAATCCGCTAACATTACGTATTCCTCCAAAGTATAGCTCATATATTGAGCCGTTTTCAAAATATCAAATGGAACGATTCGGTAAAAAGATTGCCATGCTTCCAACTGCTAGTCAATATGGAAAAGACTGGGCTGCATTACTTGAACCAGGTTGGAAGGATTTGGGTGGAGAAGTGGTTTATAAAGGATCCATTGACTTTAGTAAAGATACAGACTTTTTCACAATCGTTACGAATGCATTGAAAGAAAAGCCAGATGTTTTATTCGTTGGGGGTCCATCAGAGCCGACTGCCCTTGTTATTAAACAAGCTAGAGAACTTGGTTTTAAAGGAGGATTCCTCATAATGGACCAAGCAAAACTGGATGAAATTGAAGCTGTGTTGGGTGGTCCAGACTTAATAGAAGGATCTGTTGGGGTATTACCACTTATTAACTCTAAAAATGATAGCAATGAGAAATTCATTGAAGACTATGCAGCAGCAAAAGGTAAAAATCCGGGCTCAGAGGCTGGTTATCATTACATGGCTATGTACCTGTTTGTAGAGGCGATGAAAGCTGCAGGGTCTGTTGATGATCCAGATGCAATTATGGCACAAGTAGAAGCTGGATTAAATAATCTCCCTGCTGATAAACGAATCTATGAAATTACTGAAATAGAAGAAAACGGCGGCTTAACAACAGAGCTTCGAATGGGTGTTGTAGAAGGTGGGAAAATCGTTGATAAATCAGTTCAGTAAAAGGTGTTAGAGGGTGGTGCCTGGCACCACCCGATTTTTCTTAGGAAACAGGTGAAAAGTCAGGATCCCTTGTTGACAGAGGTTCATTTTCAGAGCAAGCAAGAGAATTTTTAATGCAATAATGAAAGATAGCTT
This sequence comes from Bacillus sp. AFS040349, assembly GCF_002577655.1. Lineage (NCBI taxonomy): Bacteria > Bacillati > Bacillota > Bacilli > Caryophanales > Bacillaceae > Bacillus > Bacillus sp. AFS040349. The sequence goes on from NZ_NUMC01000005.1 coordinate 27,346, forward strand.
ACAAAAATGAATTAACATCACTGAAAAATAATCCAAAAATGAATTGCTTATTTCTCAAGTTCTTATAGATAGTCATAAGATTATTGGCATGAAACTTGCTACATAAAGGATAAATGAAACATAGAGGAGATGTTAGTATGACACAAGCAGTAATTGTTTCTGCTGTCCGAACACCAATTGCAAAAAAAGGTGGAGCCCTATCAGCATTAGATCCTTACATTTATGGGGCGATTACTATAAAAGAAGCATTAAAACGGATCAATTTAGAGGGAGCAGAAGTTGATGATGTCATTTTAGGAAACTGCTTATCCGGTGGAGGCAATATCGCCCGACTTACGTTACTAGAAGCAGGACTACCTTTTTCGGTACCTGGATTAACAATTGATAGACAATGTGGCTCAGGCATTAATAGCGTTGCCTTAGCAGCAGAAGCAATCATAGCAGGTCAAGCAAAAATAATCATTTCAGGCGGAACCGAGAGCATGTCACGAACACCATATTTATTAGCACCACAAGATAAACCATTTGATCGCATGCCACCCAAATTTGTTTCTCGAAACCTTTCACCTAACCATATCGGTGACCCGCCAATGGGCATTACAGCTGAAAATTTAGTAGAAAAATACAGCATTACAAGAGAAGAGCAAGATGAATTTTCACTACGAAGTCAACAACGCATGGCTGCGGCGATGGAAAATGATTATTTCAATGAACAAATTGTTTCAATTCCAATTAGAACAAAAAAAGGTGAGATTCTTTTTACAACAGATGAACACCCAAGACCAAATGTAACAATGGAGCAGCTCGCAAAGCTATCACCGGCCTTTAGGCAAGGAGGGAGTGTTACAGCTGGTAACTCTTCTGGTGTGAATGATGGGGCTTCAGCGCTTGTAGTGATGTCTGAAGATGAAGCAAAGAAAAGAGGACTACAACCTTTAGCCTGGATCACAGGCTGGTCAATCGCAGGAGTGGATCCGAACATCATGGGTATTGGCCCGGTCCCAGCTGTTCAAAAGCTTTTATCTCAAAGAGAAGAAGATTTAGATGAGTATGATTTAATTGAAATTAATGAAGCCTTTGCTGCACAGGTGTTAGCATGTGACCGTGAACTCTCCTTTAACATGGATAAAGTAAACGTAAATGGTGGCGCGATTGCACATGGACATCCAATTGCCGCAACAGGAGGAATGTTAATCACAAAGCTTGTTTATGAGATGAAACGCCGAGATGCAAAAAAAGGCTTAGTTACTGCATGCATTGGAGGAGGCCAAGGCATTGCCTTGTCATTAGAAAGAAAATAAAGACTTCAGGATGAAAGGAGTGTAGAAATGAATTTTCAGTTTGATGAAGAAATTCTTTATTTAAGGAATAATATAAGAGATTTTATTAAAAATGAAGTAGAGCCACATGCCATGCAAATTGAAGATGATGACGAGATTCCTAAAGAAATCATCGAAAAGTCAAAGGAACTCGGATTGTTTAGCCTTAGTATTCCAGAGCAATACGGTGGACTTGGGATCGGAATGGTTGGAAAATGTGCGCTTTATGAAGAAATCGGAAAAACACATAATGGTTATACAACATTGATCGGGGCTCATACAGGTATCGGAACTGTAGGCATTGTTGAAATGGGCAATGACCAACAAAAGAAAAGATTTTTACCTGATATGGCTAGAGGAGACAAAATTGGAGCTTTTGCTTTAACAGAACCTCAAGCTGGTTCACATGCTACAAACTTGAGAACAACTGCAATTAAGAAGGGAAATAAATATATTTTAAATGGGACGAAACATTATATAACAAATGCAACTGTAGCCGATGTTTTTACGGTTATGGCTGTAACTGATCCGGAAAAAGGTGCTAAGGGGATAACGTCTTTTCTTGTTGAAAGAAATTCTCCAGGCTTTAAGATCGGAGCAATTGAACGAAAAATGGGACTTCATGGTTCACAATCAGCAGAACTGATTTTTGAAGATTGTGAGGTTCCCGAAGAAAACGTGTTAGGCGAAGTTGGTCAAGGCTATGTTAATGCCCTTAAAATTCTAGCAAATGGCAGAGCGGGTCTAGCAGCTAGAAACTTAGGATCTTCCCAAAAGCTTTTGGATATGTGCATGATCCATGCCGAGGAGAGAGAGCAATTTTCTGTACCTATCATTGAGCACCAAGCAGTTGCCCATATGTTAGCCGAGATGGCAATGGAGATTGAAGCACTTAGATCATTTACGTACAGAGTTGCATGGATGGTTGATCAAAATGAAAAGGTGATTAAAGAAGCGGCCATGCTAAAACTTTACGGCTCTGAAGTTTATCATCGCGTTGCAGATAAAGCTGTCCAAATTCACGGTGGTTTAGGTTATATAAGAGATTTTCCAGTTGAAAGATATTATCGAGATGCAAGAATTACAAGAATCTATGAAGGAACATCCGAGATTCAGAAAAATATTATTGCTGGACAATTAAGAAAAGAATATTGCTAGATTCCTGCAATAAGATAAGAAAGGAGGCAAAGAATGATTGATGATATTGTAATTGTAAGCGCTATCCGCACACCGGTTGGTCGATTCGGTGGATCATTAAAAAATGTAAACTCAGGATATTTAGGTGCAATTGTAATCGAGGAAGCCATAAGGAGGATCAACCTTTCTTCAGAATTAATTGATGAAGTAATTCTAGGAGAAGTCAGGCAAACAACAGAATCCTCAAATGTTGCTAGAGTAGCGGCATTAAGAGCAGGAATTCCTGAGAAAACACCTGCTTTTACGGTTAATAGACTTTGCGCTTCAGGTATGCAAGCTGTAACCTCAGCTGTTCAACAAATTTCGTTTGGGCAGGCAGAAATTGTTGTTGCTGGTGGAACGGAATGCTTAAGTCGAGCACCAATTTATTTAAGAAATTCCAGATTTGGAGAAGGTGCTCCTACCTTAGTAGATTCTAATCTTGAAAATGGTCAGCAGCCAATTGAATTATATGGAAAAGATCTAGGGATGGGCATGACAGCTGAAAATGTCGCAGAAAGATACAGTGTTTCACGTGAAGATCAAGATGAATTTGCTTATAACAGTCAACAAAAAGCGGCAAAAGCAACTGAAAGAGGAAGCTTTAAAGAAGAAATAACACCTGTGGAAATAAAAGAAAGAAAAAATATTTTTCAAGTGACTAAAGATGAACATCCTCGACCTAATACTAGTTTAGAAGGTTTAGCTAAGTTAAAGGCAGTTTTCAAAGAACATGGCTCAGTTACAGCCGGTAACTCCTGTGGCAGAAATGACGGTGCTGCCGCGATGGTTATGATGAAAGGAAGTAAAGCAAAAGAATTAGGTTTAAAACCATTAGCTAGAATAGTAGATTGGGCGACTGCTGGTGTTTCTCCTAAAGAGATGGGAATTGGTCCTGTACCCGCGATACAAAAGCTACTTGCACGAACCAATCTGACCCTTCCTGAAGTCGGCCTAATTGAATTAAATGAAGCATTTGCTGCACAAGCATTAGCGGTTATTCGAGAGGCTAGACTAGATACAGACAAAGTAAATGTAAATGGTGGAGCAATTGCTCTTGGTCACCCGCTTGGGGCAACTGGCTGTAAAATCATGATTACGCTTTTATATGAGATGAAAAGAAGACAAGAGCAATATGGGATGGCAACTTTATGTGTAGGTGGAGGCCAGGGAATGGCTGTAATGCTTGAATTACTATAAAAAAATATTTGTTAATGAGGTGAAAGGGATGCATTTACGTTTAACAGAAGAGCAAAAAATGGTTCAAAAAACAATTAGAAAATTTGTGGAAAAAGAATTAATGCCCCTCGAGAATGAAGTATTACGAAACGAACGTGAAGGAAAGCCGAGTTTGCCACCGGGAAAATTAAAGGAATTGCAACTAAAAGCAAAAGAAGCTGGTTTCTGGGGGATTAATACTCCAGAAGAATACGGTGGAGCTGACTTAGGTCAAATGATGTTAGCAATTGTAATGATGGAGGTTTCGAAAACATTTGTCCCGTTTCAATTTGGTGGGTCGGCAGACAATATTCTTTATTACGGCAATGAAGAGCAAAAAAATAAGTATTTATTGCCAACAATTAATGGTGATAAAAAATCTTGTTTCGCGATGACAGAGCCTGGAGCTGGTTCAGATACAAGAAATATTAAAATGACAGCTGTTAAGGACGGAAATGAATGGATATTAAATGGGGAAAAAACATTCATTACTGGTGGCAATGAAGCTGATTTTGTAATGGTTATTGCGATCACAGATAAAGAAAAGCATCAGGCCACAGGTCGTGATGGTGTAACATGCTTTATCGTTGACCGAGATATGGGCTGGAAATCAGAATACATTCACACGATGGGTGAGTGGGGACCAGCCGGCCTTGTTTTTGAAAACGTCCGAGTTCCAGAAGAAAATATTCTAGGAGAAGTGGATGGCGGATATAACTTAGGCCTTGAATGGATTGGTTTTGCAAGGTGGATTGTAGGAGCCAGAGCTGTAGGTGCCGCTGAAAGACTCCTACAAATGGCTTTAGATTATTCAAAAGAGCGTGAAACATTTGGAAAACCGATATCTGAAAGACAAGCAATTCAATGGCAGATTGCTGACTCTGCTGTAGAAATTGATGCAGCGAAATGGCTCGTCTTAAACGCTGCTTTCACACTTGATCAAGGTGAAGATAATCGCCATTTAGCATCTATGGCAAAGCTTTATGGAGCAAACATGGGAAATCGAGTAGTTGATCGGGTACTGCAGATTCATGGAGGAATGGGTTATACAAGAGAGCTGCCAATTGAACGTTGGTATCGTGAAGCAAGATTGTGGAGAATTTATGATGGAACAGATGAAATTCAACGCTTAATCATTTCTCGTAATCTATTAAAAGGCCATGTGAAGGTAGGACAATTTATATAAAAGGGTAACATGATAAGATTGAAATACAGACGAACTAATAAGGAGGATGTTTATGTCAGGAAGATTTGATGGAAAAGTAGCTTTTGTAACGGGTGGAAGTCGAGGGATTGGGAAAGGAATTGTTGAACTTTTTGCAAGTGAGGGAGCTAAAGTTGCTCTTATTGATGTGAATGAAGAGGCAGTCCACGAAACAACTAAGGAATTACGTGAAAAAGGGTATAACGTGTTTTCAAAGGTTGCTAGTGTGGTAGAAGCAGATCAACTGGAGGCAGCAATGGAGGAAACATATAACAATTCTGGGTCACTTGATATCCTTGTTAACAACGCGGGTGTAATTCGTGACAATCTACTTTTTAAAATGACCGACGATGATTGGCAGCTCGTTATGGATGTTCATTTAAAAGGCTCGTTCAATGCGGCTCGAGCTGTACAAAAATATATGGTTGAAAACCGATATGGAAGAATCATCAATATTTCTTCAACATCCGCCTTAGGTAACAGAGGTCAAGCCAATTATGCAACGGCTAAAGCAGGTTTACAAGGCTTTACAAAAACATTAGCGATTGAACTAGGAAAATACGGGATTACTGCTAATTCAGTAGCACCAGGTTTTATTGAAACAGATATGACTAAAGAAACGGCTAGGCGTCTTGGCATTTCTTTTGAAGATCTAATCCAGGCGAGTGTCTCAAAGATTCCTGTTGGTCGCAGTGGGAAACCAAGTGATATCGCAAATGCAGTAGCTTTTTTTGCTGACGAAAAGTCATCCTTTATAAACGGTCAGGTTATTTATGTTGCAGGTGGTCCAAAAAATTAAACTTTATTTGTGACGTAAATGAAGTGGGAAATCATGCAAAAAAGGAGGCAACAATATGATTAATGAAGCAATTGGAAAAAGATCTCCAGGTGTCAAAAATGTTGTTGAACGAGGTGCCGTAAAAAAGTTCGCCGAATCGATTGGTGATCTTCACCCTATTTTTGTAGATGAAGAGTTTGCTAAAACATCTAGATATAAGAAAAATATTGCTCCACCTACATTTCCAAGGATTTTTGATTATGGTGTGATAGATGAGCTTGATTTACCAGCTAAGGGATTAATTCATGGTGAGCAAAAATATCATTACAAAAGACCGTTGCTTGTGGGTGAAGAGATTATCTGCTATCAAGAAGTAAAAGATTACTATGAGAAGCAGGGAAAACTCGGGAATATGGGATTCTTAGTGTTAAAACAGTATGGTGAAGATCTTAACGAAGAGCTCATTTTCACTGCTGAGCAGGTTGTCATTATTAATGAAGCTGTAAGGAAGGTGATGAGTATATGAGCAGTTTATTAAAATGTCAGATAGGTGATATTTTGCCAATTGTTACATTACCTCCTGTTTCAAGATTAGACCTTATAAAGTATGCTGGTGCTTCAGGAGATTACAACCCAATTCACACAATTGATGATGAAGCTAAAAAAGCTGGCTTACCAGCTATCATCGCTCATGGAATGTGGACGATGGGGAATTTGGCAAAGTTATTTACCCCATATCATGAAGAAGGTTTTATTCAGGAGTATCAGATTCGCTTTAGGGGAATGGTTTTTCTTGGTGACATCATTTCATTAAAAGCAAGATTAACAGAAGAGAATGAAAAATACTCTACATTCCAAGTAAACGCAGTTAATCAAAATGGAGTGGATGTTATTAAAGGAATTGTTAAATTTGCAAAATATAAAAATAAAGAGGTATCATCATGACATTACATCCGCAAGTTATTGCACTTTTACAACATTTTGAAAAACGAAATGTACCTTCAGTTGAGCAGCAAAATCTGCAAGAAGCAAGGGCTCTTTATGTTGAGTCTAGTTCTTCCTTAAATATTACAGAAGAAATTCATCATGTTGAAGACAGAGAGATACCAGGATATGAACATGAAATATTGATCAGAATATACAGCCCTAGTGAAAAAACTTCACTACCTGCTCTAGTCTATTTTCACGGAGGTGGCTGGGTAATTGGCAATATTGAAACACATGATTCATTATGCCGACTATTAGCTAACCATGCTCAATGTAAAGTGATATCTGTAGAATACGGCTTGGCTCCTGAATACAAGTTTCCAGTCCCTGTGGAAGATGCGTATCTTGCAACGAAATGGGTGTATGATCATGCTGACGATCTAGGTATTGATCAAAAGTTCATTGCAGTAGGTGGTGACAGTGCTGGTGGAAATTTGGCTGCAGTTACTTGTTATTTAGCAGTTCAAAGGAAAGATTTGAATATTGGTCATCAGCTATTATTTTATCCTTCAACAGGTTTTGAACCAACAGAATCTTATGAAAAATATGGAGAAGGATATTACTTAACAAAATCTACGATGACCTGGTTTAGGGAACAATATCTTTCGAGCATATCTGATACTCAAAGTCCATTAGCAGCGCCTATGCTCATCCCTGAAAACGATACTGCTAAGCTTCCACCGGCATATATTGTTACGGCTGAGTATGATCCGTTATGTGATGGAGGAGAAGCATATTCCAGGAAGCTTTCACAAGCAGGAGTTCAAACAACGTATGCTTGTTATCCAGGAATGATCCATGGTTTTATGTGTATGACCCTTCCGTTAGAGGATGGAAGAAAAGCCATATATGAAGCAGCTGAATACCTTAAAAATCAATATCAAAAACAACAGGTGACATAATGTAACTGTTTTGTAAGGGTGAACCTATACTATGTTCATCCTTTTTTGCTTATTTGGGACAATTCTTCATAAAGTACATTTTTCGATAATCGAAGCACTTTTCTTTTATAGGAAGAAAAAACGTATTATGATAAGATCATTGTTTAATAAATTGAAAGAAACAGGTGGTATCAAATGTCTTCGGTTTCCATTGCTGCTCCTAAAAGTACAGGGGCAGAATCCATACAGGAAAACAAAATTGTCTTCATTTGGAGTTTTATTGTTTGGCTTGTTGTCATGAATACAACGATGTTTAATGTGGCTTTACCAAGTGTGTTAACAGATTTATCTCTTACCTCTTCAACAGCATCTTGGATTGTATCGGGATATTCAATTGTTTTTGCCATTGCTACTTTAACATTTAGTCGTCTTTCTGATTATATTCCAATTTCGAGATTGCTTCTTATCGGACTATCCATATTAGGAGTTGCTTCAGTTATCGGCTTTTTTGCCAACTCATTTCCACTTTTATTAACTACTAGGGTTCTTCAAGCGGCGGGAGCAGGAGCTGTACCAGGTCTTGCGATGGTGCTAGCAGGAAGATATATTCCAATAAGTAGAAGAGGAAAAGCCATGGCCCTCATTGCATCAGCCTCTTCACTTGGATTTGGACTGGGACCTGTTATTGGGGGAGCTATTACTCAATATTTAGGATGGAATTACTTGTTTGTAGTAACAGGATTAGTTGTTTTATTTATTCCACTTTTACAAAGACTGTTGCCGAAAGAAGAGATTAAGAAGGTGAAATTTGATACGTTAGGTGGATGCTTAACAGCAGCAGGTGTAACTGGTGTGTTGTTATTTCTCTCAACCTTTTCTTATATCATCTTATTTTCAAGCATGATTATTCTTTGGCTGATGTGGAGGCATATTAACAAAGTAAAGATGCCGTTTATCCAGCCAAAATTGCTAAAAGAGAAGCAATATCTTAAATTGCTTTTTATCGGATTTGTCGCGTTTGTCACCCATTTTTCTACCCTCTTTCTTATGCCGATCATATTAACAGATGTTTTTGGAAAAGATCCTGCGGAAGTAGGGATGATGATTTTCCCTGGAGCTATTTTGTCTGCTGTGGCTGCACAGTTTATTGGGAGGTTAATTGATCGGTTTGGCAATGGTCCGCTTATTCTTTTTGGGCAACTATTCTTATTTATTGCAACGGTTTTATTTACATTGTTGTCAACGAAGTCACCATATTTTATCTTACTAACTTATATGTTTATGAGCACCGGTTTCTCAGCCCTTACATCAAGTGTAGCTAATGAAGTTTCAAGGATTCTCCCAACTGAAGAGATTGGGATAGGGATGGGGATGACCCAGCTGATTCAATTTTTCGGAGGAGCCTTTGGTGTAACATTAACGGGGATCTTGATTACTCTTCAAGATGGCTTGGCTGTAGACCTCATTTATCGTAATATTTTTGGTGGATTGGCCTTTCTCGTTACACTCGCTATTATGTTGTTTCATTTTTATATCAAAGCAAGAACAAATACGACACACGGATAAACCGTGTGTCTTTTGCTTATTCCTCATCGTTGATTTCACCATCACCGATTTCATCTTCACCAGGAGCATCATCACATGCCACCACAGAAGTAGCAAGAAGTGCTGCTAGTAAAATTGCCAGTAACTTTTTCATTTTCTTTTCACCCCACATTCCCACCGTATCTGTTTATTTTTTCCTGACCTAGAATTGATTATGTAACCTTTTTTGAAGACTAAAAAATTAGTGAGTTGTCCCAATATACTCGTCCACTCGTTTTTATGTTCGTTTCATAACATGTAGTAAAAGAGAATGGAGGTGGGATAAATGTCAGAAAATAGAAAAAGGCTAGTGATTAATGCAGATCGTGTAATCATTAATGCAGATGAAGTGATTATCGTTGAAGCAGATGATAAAAGGCGTCGTCGTCGTTTTGATAATGATGTTGCAGGTGTAGAAGATAGAAGAGATAGAAGATATGACCGAGATGATGATGTACTAGGTGCTGAAGATCGCAGAAGAAGAAGAAGGGGCTTTCCTTGGTAGAAAAATGAATTGAAATATAAAAACAGAGTGGAGAAATCTACTCTGTTTTATGTGTGACTATTTACAACTGCAAAAAAATTATTGTGAAAATGACAAAAAATAGGAAACTATATAGGCGTTTTACATATTGTATGGTGTTAATACTATTTTAGGAGTGAATAGCATGCACCAAAATGAATCAATGTTGGTACTTGAAGCGGCAAAATATCAAATGCTGGCGGACTACTATAAATACTCAAATCCTCAGCTGCACATCATGTATTATCAAAAACACTTAATGTGTGTACAACAACTTGCAGCTGCAGATTTTCACGGACATACTTACGGAATGGCAGACAGAGCTGGACAGCAGAATTCCTTTATACGTGTTTTTCATGCCTCTCCAGACGCACCGGGTGTTGATGTTTATGTAAACGGAAATAAAGCCATTACGAATCTTGTTTTTCAAGAAACAACTGATTACTTACAATTACCATATGGTCGCTACACGATTGAAGTGTACCCAACTGGGGAAACAACTCAGCCTGTTTTAAGAGAACAACTTTCTTTAACAAGAAATACTTACTACACTGTTGCAGCAACTGGAAGGGTAGCAAACCTTAAATTAAATGTTTTTGTAGATAAACCGTATGTAAGCCCGAACCAAGCAAAAGTCCGGTTTATTCACCTCTCCCCAGGTGCTCCAAATGTTGATATTGCAGTTCAAGGTGGTAAGGTGCTCTTTCCCAATGTTCCGTACGAAAAAGCTACAGATTACCTGACATTATCTCCATTAACTGTTAATTTAGAAGTTAGAGTTGCTGGAACTAATAATGTCGTGTTAACGATTCCGCAAGTACAGCTTAAAGCTGGAAAGACCTATACAGCAGTTGCGGTTGGTCTTGCAGGTGGAAATCCTCCATTAGAATCTCTATTTTTGATGCCTTAGCACCTAAAGAACCTAAAAAGAAAAAGTTACGCAAGTAGCTTTTTCTTTTAGGAATGATAACTAAACAGTGTAAGAGGGTGAGGTGTAATTATCTTATACTTAATACTCTTTCTAATATTGTTATTTTTGTTACTAATTGTAGGTAAACACATCAAAAATAAAAAGAAACTAATCCAAACTTATACCTTTCAGAACTTTATTGATACAGAACATGCTACTCATCATCTAGAAAAAAATGATGAGTCAATCGTTGAAAAAATTAATGAGTTCTTTGATACCAAAGAGAAAAATGAAAATGACGATATTGATTCAAATGACATTGTGGATGAAGAATAATGTTCGTTGATTTTGATGTTTTAAAAGATTTTTTACCACTTACCATATGAACGTGATAAAATAAAGAAGTTCTTATACATACTAGGGGGATATTCATGGACGAAATGGCAAAAAGATACATAGAGTTATATTTATATTTTTCAAGAGACTTAGGTCGATTTCTTACAGAACCCGAACAAGAATTTCTCAAATGGTTAGTGACAAATGAATCTTAAACAATAAAAGGTTAACAACCATGATGTTAGCCTTTTAATTGTTTTTAGCGTTATTAGTCAGAACAAAGTCTTTGAAACTTTCTTCACCACTTATCCGTATAAAACTTATAACTTATAACTTATAACTTATAACCTATAAACTCATAGGAGTGATAAAATGAAAAAGCTTTCTTTTCTTGTAATTATTGCGGCTTTTATGCTAACCACTGCGTGCTCTGTAGTAGATGAAGTAAATCAATCGCTGGACTATGTTAATGAAGCAAATAGCTTGTTAAACTCAATGAGTGATTTTGCTGAAAATGCACCAGGTCTAATTGAAAATGCTGCAAGTGATCCAGAAATGAGAACTGAACTTGAAAATCAGGTAAACACATTAACCGAAAATATTGAAGAATTTAATAACATAGATGCTCCAGCAGTTGCTGAAGACCTACATCAGGATCTTGTTTCAAAAAATGAAGAATTACTAAATCAGTTTGAACAAGTTCAACAAGATGGAGAAGTAATGGTGGAAGAAATACAAAATAGTGAAATATTTCAAACTGTAGAGGATATCACATCATTTATTGATGCTGTTGAAAAATTGGAATTATAATAGAAATGACCTCCAGACATGGGGGTCTTTTTACATTTATAAAAAGTTTCTTTTAGTACCGGTAACTTTTCATTTTTCATGATCTGGTATAAGATATATGTATGTGCTACTAAGACCAAGTCATAAGTTATCTGTTTATCTATCATATTAAATAGAATTAGTTTATATCATATATTTGTTATAAAGGAGAGAGCCTAACATGAAGAAGCGAGTTGTGATTACAGGTATTGGAGCTGTAACACCACTAGGTAATGATGCACGAACAACCTGGGAAAATATTAAAAGTGGAGTATCGGGCATTGCACCTTTAACACGTATTAATTCAGAACAGTTTCAAGTGAAAGTAGCTGGAGAAGTAAAGAATTTTTCAACAGATGAGTATATTGACTTTAAAGAAGCGAGAAGAATGGCAAGATTTACTCATTTTGCAATAGCTGCAAGTAAAATGGCAGTGAATGATTCGGGAATTAAAATAGGAGAAACAATTGACCCTGAACGTGTTGGAGTATGGATAGGTTCGGGAATCGGTGGACTTGATGAATTTGAGGAACAACATAAACGTTATTTAAATAAAGGTCCAAAGCGTGTTAGTCCATTTATTATTCCTATGTTCATTCCAGATATGGCTTCTGGCAGGGTTTCAATTGAGATTGGAGCAAAAGGGATTAACAATTGCTCAGTAACTGCATGTGCTTCGGGTGCTAACTCTATTGGAGATGCTTTTCGAGTTATTCAAAATGGTGTAGCAGATATGATGATTGCTGGTGGATCTGAAGCATCGATTACCGAGATGACAGTCGCAGGGTTCACTAATATGACGGCTTTATCAACAAATCAGGACCCAAACACAGCTAGTCGACCTTTTGATAAAAATCGTGACGGATTTGTTATCGCTGAAGGGTCGGGTGTTGTTGTTTTAGAAGAATTAGATCATGCCTTAGCTCGCGGTGCTAAAATTTACGGAGAACTTGTTGGTTATGGTGCGACTGGGGACGCATATCATATTACAACACCTGCACCAGAAGGAGAAGGCGGACAACGTGCTATGAAACTAGCATTATCAGATGCTAATTTGCAGGCAGAGAATGTTGATTACATTAATGCCCACGGCACAAGTACTTATTATAATGATTTAAATGAAACAAAAGCAATAAAAGAAGTATTTGGTCAACATGCTTACAAACTTGCTGTAAGCTCAACAAAGTCGATGACAGGACACTTGTTGGGTGCAGCAGGTGCAGTGGAAGCCATTTTCTCTTTGCTTTCAATAAAAGATGGTGTCATTCCTCCAACCATTAACTATGAAACATCCGATGAGGAACTAGATTTAGATTATGTACCGAATGAAGCAAAGCAATCAGATGTTTCTGTTGTTTTATCAAATTCATTTGGCTTTGGTGGACATAATGCCACGTTAGTGTTTAAAAGATATGATAAATAAGGAAAGCACGCCGATTATTGGCGTGCTTTTTTCCAGATGAAAATCTACCAACTTACTTATCAAATGATCATTTGAAAATTTTCGCGGACTTAGACAAAAAGCCAAAGCACAAAACTACCTTGACCACCATTTTAATTTCCATCCCTCTTATTTTTTTCTTTTATTTATTTCTTCTGTTACAACAAAAGCTAGGTCTTCATTGCCAAACAATGATAAAACATTAAGGAGGGTTTGATCTGGGATGTGTTCTGATTCTTCTTTAGAAACGGTTAAATCAATTGTTTGTTTAAGGGCATAATTTTCTGATTGCCCAGGATAGGCTCTTAAATAAAGTTCAGTTGGATTAAGATCATGATTCACACACCATTGTGCAAAAATTAAAATCATCATTCCTTCATCTTTTTGATAGTTTTGTATGATTTTTTGTTCAAGTTCTTTTGAGTTCAATTGAAACGATCTCCTTTATTAAATATAGGAACCATTATACAAAAGTTTTGCGCAATACGCGATTTTAAAAATTAGGCATTCACCCTTGTGAGATAATCTACATATGTTAAAGGCAAAGGTGTTAAGGGGTGATTAGATGACAGGAAAAGTTCATCATTATTATGCAGGAGGAAACACTGCCAAAGGTTTTTATAGTTTATATGACTCAGTATTAGAGGATCTAGAGCGTTTATATATATTAAAGGGAGGCCCAGGTACGGGGAAATCTTCTCTTATGAAGCATGTTGGTCAAATGATGGAAGAAAAGGGATTCGATGTAGAGTATTTACATTGTGCTTCTGATAACAAGTCCATTGATGGAGTCATTCTTCCAAATGAAAAAATAGGAATTGTTGATGGAACAGCACCACATGTAATTGAGCCTAAAGCTCCAGGTGTTATTGAAGAGTATGTAAATCTGGGTGTTGCTTGGGATTCTAATAAATTATCGCAGCATAAAGAAGAAATACTTACTCTTAATGAGGAGATTTCAAAGAAATTTAATCAAGCATATGAAACATTTGCTGCCTCATTAAGAGCGCATGATGATATTGAAGACATTTATGTTTCTAACATGGATTTTGCTAAGGCTAACCAGTTAACAGACGAAATCATTTCCTTGTTTTATAAAGAGGAAACATTAGACAAAAAGCCTAGAGTTCAGCATCGTTTTCTAGGAGCAGCAACTCCAGATGGAGCTGTTGATTTTATTCAAAATTTAACAGAAGATATCGAAAAACGTTATTTTATAAAAGGGAGAGCCGGTTCAGGCAAGTCAACAATGTTAAAGAAAATTGTGGCTGCAGGTGAGCAAAGAGGTTTTGATGTAGAAGTGTATCATTGCGGTTTTGATCCTAACAGCCTTGATATGGTGATTTTACGTGAAAAGGGAATTGCTATTTTTGACAGTACTGCACCACATGAATATTTTCCTGAAAGAAATTCTGATGAAATAATTGATATGTATGAACGCTGCATCACACCTGGAACAGATGAAAAATACGCAGAAGACATTGCTAGAACAACAAAGGCATATAAAGATAAAATGAAAGAAGCAATATCCTATCTAGCTGAAGCAAAGCAACTAAGAGACCAGTTAGAATCCTATTATATAGAAGCAATGGATTTTAAGAAAATTGATGCTATTAAAGAAGAATTAACGAAAGAAATTGAGTCGTTTTTAAAACAAAACTAATAGTAAAAAGAGGGCGAAGAATTCGTCCTCTTTTTAATATGGATAAACGACTGTTACGATTGCCTCAATTTCAAGCTTACTTCTTTGTATAGGAGGTGCTGCTTGTAAAGTAGCTTCAGCAGAGAAAGAAAGTGTATAGTCCCTTGGTGAAATGGCTGTAGAATTCTCTGTAACTTTAATCGGAACGGTATTCATGCTAACACCCAGCTGTTGTCCAATGCTTGACGCTTTTTCAGTTGCATTTTTGATAGCAAGTTGTAAAGCTTGCTGGTAGTATAAATCTTTATTTGAAACAACAAACTCGATATTATCTGCGATATTTGCCCCTGCTGCTACTACCGCTTCGTACACTTTACCAACTTGATTTAAATCTTTAACTGTTATTTCAAAAGTATGTTGTACTTTATATCCCTTTAAGATAGAAGATCCTTCGGTGAATTCGTAAATAGGCTGAATGATATATGAAACTGTTTGAATATCTTCTTGTTGGATATTTATTTCTTTCAGAGCAGCTAAACCCTGAGTTGTTATCCTCGCATTTTGTGCTTGTGCTTTGTTAACATCCTCATTTTCAGTAACAAAACCAATCGTAATAATTGCTTGATCTGGTACGGCGTTGACTTTTCCTCTACCTTCTACGGTAACTGTTCTTTGTTGAGGTGTGCTTAATTGTGAAGGGGGAGTTGAACGGTAGAAAGGCGGATAAGAAAAATAGGACATAAATAAACATCCTTCCTTTTATCAAATTTATAACCTAAAAATGAAAGAAATTGTATTTTTTTTATAAAATGTATTGAATGAAATTACATAAATTTGGCATATAAAGAAGTAATCATCATTTATATGTACGTGTGAAGGGAGCTATTATTCATGGATAAAGTAGAAGTAGGAGAAATTTTTACAATTACGGACGAAAATGATCAGGATAATGAAGTAGAGGTTCTTGCGGCGATTACTTTAGAAGGAACTGATTATGTAGCAGTAGGATTTGTTGATGATATTCAAGAGGAATCTGAAGAAGATATTGATATTTTCTTTTTAAAGATTGATGATGAAGGAGATTTGTCCCCGATTGAAAGTGATGATGAATTTGAAAAAGTGTCGGCTGTTTTTGAGGATATGATGGACGAAGATGAATAAAGAGTATGGATAGGGAGTTGACTGTAGCTTTCTATCCATTATTAATATAAAGGAGAGCCACAGCACAACGGTGGTGAGGAACTCCCTTAGATCGATTCAAGTTCATTCTTTATTAGAATAGACCAAATGTTTGATCGCTCCATTCTCAACCTTATAGCCTAAACGGTGAAGATGTTTTCTTATTCCACTTCGTTCCCACGTTTTAAGGATAGAATGCTCTAAAGTGTTTTTGGGATAAAAAATACCGATACTTGTTAATTCTTCAAAATCTAAACCTTGTTGCACATATTTTTCAATCACGTTATCACGTTGATCGATGATTGAAAGGTATTTTTTCATTGCTTCGTGAAATTCGTCTTTCTGAAATGTTCCTTTTTGATGACCTGTAATAAACGTGTTAGCGTCTAATGAGAGAAGGCGTTGGGCTGAAGAAATAAACTCATCAATGTTACCATCTGTACCGTTATACCATGGACCAAACGTTGTAATATCATAATCTCCTGTAAAAACAACGCCAAAGTCAGGAAAATAAGGGCAAGTAAAGCCTTTTGTATGACCTGGTGTATGCAAAAAAATAACGTTAACGCCTCCAAGACGATATTCTTTCTCGTATTCGTAATACCCGTTAATTTCAGAAAGGCTTTGAATCCATGTTTGCGGAATGTTCTCTGACCATTCCTTTACGCCTGCAGAACCCCATTCTTGATAAACTCCATTTGCTTTTGCAATTCCCTCAACTGTTAATGACATCTGGTATTCAATTTTATTTATCCACTTTTCTGCTTTCGGAAATAAGTAATTATGACAAGTATGATCGGGATGGTAGTGTGTATTAATAACTAAGTCAACACCGGATTGTTTGTTTAATTGTTGGAGCGAGTGTGGATCAGCACCTGTATCAATTAACACCTTTTCATGTGAACCTTCAATATATAGACTTCTGGAATAAGGAACTTTACTTTTATGTGGACCTTCGATAATTTGAATCGGACCAATTTGTTGCACGATATCACCTCTTGTATTTCTAATTTATTAAAAAAGTCTTTATGAATGAATACTCATTCATTGTACCATAACCAGACTATAATTCAAATAATACGTGAGATGAGGGTGAACTTTCGAATTTTTTATACATTCGTCAAAAGGACAAGCATATGATAAGGAGAGACTAAAATAGAGAGGTATTTATTATGTTGTCATCAAACCATAAATTAGCCGCTTCACTATATGCCACAATGTCCATCACATTTTGGGGAGTATCTTTCGTTTCGACAAAAGCGGTATTAGACAAGCTAGATCCTTTTACATTACTTGTTATTCGATTTGGAATTGGTGCGCTCTTTCTTCTCTGTCTTTTACTTATATTAAAGGAAAAACTTAAAATTAATCCTGCATATATCCCACATTTAATTGTTTTAGGTATATTAGGTGTTTTTATTCATCAGGTTATCCAAGCTAGTGCATTGCTAACGATCGATGCATCTTCAGCAGGTTGGATGATATCTTTATCACCGATTTTCACAGTAATCTTGTCGATGATTTTTCTAAATGAAAGAATGACGGTATTAAAAGCTATTGGAATGATACTAGCACTTTTTGGTGTGTTAATGATTACCACAGGTGGTAGTGAAAAAACGTTTGAACCAGCGTTAAACATAGGTTACTTACTAATGTTGCTAAGCACACTTAACTGGGCAGTATATTCCGTTTTATTAAAAAAATTAAACATCCCGTTGTCACCGCTAGTTATTACATTTTATATGAGCTTACTAGGATTTGTTTTAACAATTCCTTTTTTGATTCGTAATAAAGGGTGGGAGGCCGTATCTCATTTACAGGCTGGTGAGTGGGCTCATTTACTTTTTTTAGGTGTATTTGTATCAGGAGTTGCTTATTGGTACTGGGCAAAAGCATTACATGTTCTAGAAGCATCACAGGTA
Organism: Bacillus sp. AFS040349; assembly: GCF_002577655.1. NCBI lineage: Bacteria > Bacillati > Bacillota > Bacilli > Caryophanales > Bacillaceae > Bacillus > Bacillus sp. AFS040349. The sequence continues at coordinate 45,274 of NZ_NUMC01000005.1, forward strand.
TCTGTTTTTCTATATTTAGAACCAGTTGCAACATTAATCGCAGCTGTTCTTTTACTAAACGAAAAAATTATTCTCATAAGTGTAGTAGGTGGAATCATAATTATAATAGGAGTGATTTTTGTTAACGGTCAATTTGAAAGGTTGTATGGTTTCTTTTTTTCAAGAAAGTACAAATAGGTTAAGTCTTTTACAAAGGCTTCATCATTACTAAAAAAATATTTTTTTACTTGCTAAACAGCAAGAACATACCAATACATATGAACAGCCTGCTGCATAAAAGACAACTAGAAAAGCAACATCAGGAGGTACATTTGTATGGATTATAAAGACCGAATTCATGAGATTCTTGGAAATTTAGAAAATACATCTAGTGATGCTTTAAAACTGGCGATGGAAGAACTTGCTATTCAGCCTGAAGAATTAGAGCCTATATTAAAGACAGAAGATGATAAACCGTACTACCGAAAGTTGCTTTTTAAGAACGAAAGAGTTGAATTGTTAGTGATGAACTGGTCTCAATTAGAATGTGCGCCACACGATCATGGCAGCTCCTTTGGATGGATTCAAGTGATAAATGGAACGGCAAAAAATACGGTATATAAAGTAGATGGAACAAAATTGCCTATAGAACTCTTTACTGAATTTCAGGAAAATGGAAAAATGTTTTTTGCCCCCGAAAAGGGTGTGCATAAAATGTCTGTTTTAGATAAGTCGAAGTTGGTTACTCTTCATTTATATTCACCACCAATTACTGGAATGAAGGTGTATGATTTAAATAAATGTGCAGCATGTATTGTATCTGACGATTGTGGAGCATGGTGGCCTGAGGAGCAAAGACAAAAAGTGAAAGAAATTCAATTGGAGAAAAATTAGTTATTAAGCGGTTAAAAGCAAAAAGCTTTTACCGCTTATTTTATTACCTAGAGAACATATGTGTTTAGTATTTTAGGAAAATCGTTTACTATATAAGTTCAACAGTCAATTTATGAAATCAGGGAGAAAAATAGATGAAATTAGTATCATGGAATGTAAACGGAATAAGAGCATGTGTGAAAAAGGGATTTTTAGACTATTTTAAAGAAGTTAACGCAGATATATTTTGTATTCAGGAAACAAAAATGCAAGAAGGACAGCTTTCTTTAGAGCTTGAGGGATATCACCAATACTGGAACTTCGCAGAAAGAAAAGGATATTCAGGTACTGCCATCTTTACTAAACAAAAGCCATTGTCTGTTTCTTACGGTATTGGTGATATGAACGAAGAACCAGAAGGTCGAATCATAACGTTAGAATTTGAACATTACTTTCTCATTACAATGTACACACCTAATTCAAAAAGAGATTTAGCAAGGCTTGATGAAAGACTTCAATGGGAAGAAGAAATTCGTGCATATATCACAACCTTGGAGAAAAACAAGCCTGTTATTTTATGTGGAGATTTAAACGTAGCACACCAGGAAATAGATTTAAAAAATCCAAAATCAAATAAAGGTAATTCAGGCTTTACAGATGAAGAGCGTGAAAAAATGTCTTTATTACTGAATGAAGGATTTGTTGATAGTTTCCGTTACTTGTACCCGGAACGAAAAGATGTTTATTCTTGGTGGTCTTATATGAGTAAGGTACGTGAACGAAATATTGGTTGGCGTATTGATTACTTTATTGTGTCAAAAACATTAACAAATCGTTTAATAGATTCTCAAATCCATTGTGATATTTTGGGTAGTGACCACTGCCCGGTTCTTATTGAAATGGATTTATAAATCGAAAGAAAAGGTTATACTATGTAAATAGAGTATTGGAAAGAATGGAGGACATATATTGTTAAAGAATCAGGTTCAGCAGTTAGATAAAGAGATGCCATTATATCTAGTAGAAAAAGAGTATATGAAAGAAAATAATATTTCTTTTGAAGAAAATGGTGGTAATGAGAAAATAGAAAATAGGTTTTTAGGTGCTTATATTGAGCGGAGTAATAAAGAAACAGATGAATTGATTGCAACCGAATCAGATTCCTTCTTATCTGAATCTATATCATATTTTAAAAAACAGAAAGCTGAATTCCTTTATGTTGAATCAAAATGGTTTCATATCATAGCAATTGATGCAGTTTCATTAGAGGTTGATGATGTTTTTGGAACATATGAGGCTATGCTTGGATTAAAGCTCAAAAAGAATCAAGAAAAAACAATTAAATCCTTTCTAGATCGTGAGTTACTAGAAGGAGAAAAGAAATATAATTTAATGTTTAATCAACAAGACGGATTATGGGACTTAAATATTACACTTGATGCGGTAGAGGGTTTTGAAGAAACGAATACTGTTGGCGAAGTAATTGGATCTCTTTATCAATTTATTTTTCATTTGCTAGTAGAAGTTGAAAAAACATAATAAAGTGGAAGCAAGAGATAAACTAAAGTAAGATAAAAGTCGTCCTGTTAGGGACGACTTTTAATGTTTATTCACTTATGTATGAACAACAATAATCAACAACAGAGATTGCTTTTACTTGAAATGTTTCATTTGCCGGTACATAAAAAACACCTTGGCCGTCAATTGTTTTCCAATCTTCACCTTGTAATTTATACTCTAAATGACCTGCTGTGATATCCATCTCTTCTTTGAAGCTTGTAGAAAATTCATACTCACCAGGCTGCATGACACCAAGAGTTTTTTTCGTTCCGTCTTCAAATAAGATGGTACGACTAGTCACCTTGCCCTCAAAATAAACATTTGCCTTCTTTTCTATCGTAATGTTTTCAAATTTTGTCATTTCCTGCAACATCCTCTCAAAGTAGTCTTATTTAATTTATCATAAAATTATGAATAATGAAATAGAATGGTAGGATTGAGTTGATTAGATTGATAATGTGCTAGATGTCCGGTAAAATGAGCAATATTGTATACAGTAGTCAACTAAAGGAATTTAATACAAGTAAGGAGTTATGTCATTTTGGGTAGTTTTAATTTGCAGTTTTTGTATTGCGTCATCATTATTGCATTAGGTTATCTTTTAAAAAGAGGGGGTATCATTAAGGAAAAAGACGGTGAGGGATTATCAAGAATTATTTTTAATATCACTCTGCCAACTTTAATCATCGTGACCTTTCATGATATTAAAATAGAAACATCGTTGTTTTTACTTATCTTAATGGGCTTTCTATATGGGATCTTCATCGGATTTTTTGCCCTTTTTTTATTTAGGAAAAAACAAAGAAACATAAAGGGTATGCTTGGGATGATGGTACCAGGCTTTAATATTGGTCTTTTTGCTTATCCATTAGTAGAAGTTATTTTTGGGAAAGAAGGACTTACCTATTTTGGGATGTTTGATGTTGGAAATGCATTTATTGTTTTTGGCTTAAGCTATTTAATTGGGAGTTTTTATTCAAAAGAAGATGTGAAGCTGGATCCCAAAACAGTGATTATTAAGTTATCAAAATCGATCCCTCTTATGACTTATATTATCGTAGTGATTGTTAATTTAATTGGGTTACAAATTCCTTCAACCATATTAAATGTTGCTGAGATTATTTCTGCAGCAAATATGCCATTATCTTTATTATTGCTAGGAATCTATCTGAATTTTACATTTGATAAAAGCTATATAAAACTAATGGTGCAATTTCTAGGGGTAAGATATGGGATTGGTTTATTAATAGGGGTTTCTTGTTTTTTTCTGCTACCATTTGATGACATGTTTAAATATACGTTATTAATGGGGTTCTTGTTACCAACATCTGTTTCAGTGTTACCTTATTCTGTCGAATTTGAGTATGATCAAAAATTTGTAGGAACATTATCTAATATAACGATCATCTTGAGCTTTATTATACTTTGGGTCTTAGCAAATCTTCTCATATCATCCTAGGAAACACTACTTACCTTTCTGCCTTTATTCTGGTAAAATCTTTATAACTGGATATTAACAGGTAGAGGAAAGAAGGAAACGGCTCCATGGAATCATTTATATATCAGCAAAAAAAAGAAATGCTGACTTTTATTGAAAAATTAGTAAATATAGATAGCAGCTCATATGATAAAGAAGGTGTCGATCAAATTGGTCGCATACTACAGGATAACTACACGGCACTAGGTTTTCATGTAAAGGTCATTCCACAAGAAAATTACGGAAATCATTTGGTTATTCAGCATAAAGAAGCAAAAAATCCAAACATCGTTATTATAGCTCATATGGATACAGTTTTTCCGAAAGGAACGGCAATAGAAAGACCTTTTAAAATTGAAGGCAATCGAGCATATGGACCGGGTGTTATTGATATGAAATCTAGTCAAGCCGCTGTTTTATATGCTATAAAAGCATTACTAAACGAAGGACATAAAGGCTATAAAAACATTAAAATTATCCTTAATAGTGATGAAGAAATTGGTTCACCAACATCACGATCTCTCATTGAAAGTGAAGCAAAAGGTATGAGATATGCTCTCGTCATGGAACCTGCACGAAAGGATGGCTCATTGGTAACAGCGCGCAGAGGGAAAGGTAATTACACGCTTATTGTTGAAGGAAAAGCGGCACATTCGGGGATTGAGCCTGAAAAAGGTCGAAGTGCAATTGAAGAGCTGGCACATAAAATTATTCAACTACATGAACTTTCTGATCATGAAAATGGCATTAGCGTTAATGTAGGTTTAATTGAAGGCGGCTCAAGTGCTAACACAATTTCTGATCATGCCGAAGCCCAAATTGATGTGCGGATGAAAGAAATTGAGCAGGTTGAAATCATTGAAGAACGACTTGAAGAAATTTGTTCAACTACTGAAGTATCTGGAACAAAAATAGTTCTTGAAGGTGAAATGAATCGACCACCTATGGAGAAAAATAAAAAAACAAGAGCGTTGCTTCGAATCATTCAAGATGTTGGAGATGAAATCGGAATCGAAATAGAAGATACAGCAACAGGCGGTGGCTCTGACGCCTCCTTTACCTCCTCACTTGGGGTAGCAACGATCGACGGATTAGGCCCTGTTGGTGGAAATGCCCATAGTGATAAAGAATATTTGGAAATACCGAGCTTAGTAGAAAGAACACTTCTTTTGGCAACCATTATTAAGAGACTTTCTCAAGATAAATAATAAAAAGGCAAACTATTTTTTAATAGTTTGCCTTTTTATATTTTACAAGACTAATCGATAATTAACATACATATTAATACAACCTCAGCAAAAACGGTAATAGTACTAAATACCTTTCTGTTTCATTTTAATTTATAGGTATTTTAACCTTATGATGAATTCACAATGGGGAATATATTACCATTTAATGTTAAAAAATACAAAAATATCTATATTATGACTCAAAAATATGTTATTGATATATAGTGAATTGGTTATCTATAAACAACATAGACATCCATTTCAAATCACTTATACATAAGTGAAATAAAAATTCATTAAAAGGAGAGGTTACAATGTCAGGTACAATTCGCGTAACACCAGAAGAGCTAGAACAAGTCGCAGATCTCTATGGAAAAGAAGGAGTAGAGGTACATGAACAAATTGTTCGTCTTGACAAAATGATTGAGAGATTAGAAGGAATTTGGGAAGGGGAATCCTCCAAAGCATTCCAAGATCAATACATTATGTTACGTCCATCATTTCAAGATATGGAAGAATTATTAGAGAGTATTAATCGTCAACTCAAAAGCACTGCTGGAGCAATTCGCGATGCAGATGCAGATATTGCTAGTCAAATCCGTAGATAAGACGAACGAGTTTATAGATAACATAACCATAGGGAGCGCTTATCTAATAGGCGCTCCCTCATTATGAGGTGGTATGTGTGTACATAGAGGTTACTGTAGATTTATGCAATTATATCGATGATAAGTTAGAAATACGTTTATCGGATTATCATACAGTTAAAAAACTAGTTGATATTGCTTGGAAACAAAAGCAATTAGATATAAATATACGTGAAGGAACATGGGTACGAGTTGTGAACAAAAATAACATCATTCCAGGTCATCAACGATTGGTAGATGTTGGGATCATGACAGGAGATAGGATTGAAGTTTTATAGTTAAAGCAAATGAACCAAGCGTGGTAAAGGAGATTATGAAGTCATGGCTGAAAACAAGCTTTCTTACATTGAAGAAAAATTAGAAGCAACGATAAGGAAAGAAAAAAATATCGTCACCTTCCTTTTTCAGAAAGAAAAAATAAAACTAGATTCGTTAGAGGAAATATCCTTCCTTGAACAGATAGAAAAGCAATTTAACAAGAAAGTAACCATGACGGAAGATCAAGTAGTAATTGATTATCGTTTGCCGGATCTTATTTAGGAATAAGCTCTTTCCTTAAGCTAGAAGAGAGTGATAGAACGGTAACTGCCTATCAGTTAGTAGGTAAAGTAAAAAAACATAATTTACTTCGAACACATTTAGTTGTTTGTCCCGCTAATTTAGTTTTTGACCAAGGTTTAACACCGTATTTTTTACATTATGGTGTGATGGAAAGCATTCCACCTTATGAAAAAAATCACGAGGTCCTTTTGTTAGAAACCAAGGCAACCGTAGCTGCTTTACTCGATAACCACTATTCCTTTGAGGAATACTTTCACTATTATAAGACATTAAATTTATCAAAACTTGCGCAATCGATTCTTCAAGCAAGTGATTATGATCATTTACTAAAAATCATTCAATCTCATAGGAAGAATTTAAAAGAAAAAGAATCTACCCTGATCCGTATCAGTAAGAGGAAATGGAAGTGGAGTCGATCTGTATTTTGGACTGTTTGTGTATGTTTTGTTCCAGTTCTTATTTATTTGATTTATTCTTTATTTTTTCTCCATCCTAGACAGTCCAATGTAATTGAAGCTCAGGAGTATTATTTAAATAAACGTTATAGTCAAGTGGTGACCACATTAGAATCTTATGAAATTGACCAGTTGCCTAATGTTGCACAGTTTGAACTAGCGATATCATACATTGTGAATGAATCATTAACGGAAGAACAAAAAGATTATGTAGAAAATACCGTAACACTGAAATCAGATCCACTTTATTACAAGTATTGGATTCATATAGGCAGAGGAGAGGCTGACCTAGCGTTAGATGCAGCTAGATTTCTAGAAGATCGCGATATTATCATTTACGGTTTAATAAAATATCGAGAACAAATAAAGGCAGACGAAGAGATGGAAAATGAAGAGCAACAACAGAAAATCTCAGAAATAGAACAAGAATTAGATGCTTTTATGAAAGAGATTGAAGAAGAGAATAGTCAACAACAAGAAGCTGATGCTCAATCTAGTGTTGAAACAGAAAAAAATGGTGAAACATCGACTCCAATTAATGAACAAACGGATAAAGCTCAAGAAAAGACCGAGGAATCACAAACAGAACAGAGCAATGTCCAAAACGAGGTAACAGGGCAAGAGGAGAAAACAGAGCAGAAGACACCCGAGTCCAACTAAACAGGCTCAACCAACAACGAAGCAATAGAGGTGAATAGCTTAATTCGACTTTGGATATTTTATCAGAACACCTATCAATCTATTTTAGTAGAACAAGGAAGCAAAGAACCGATTACGATTGGTACTAGTCTATCTGATACGTTGACAATATCTAGTGTAAAAGAGGTAGAGGACACTATTCTAGTATGGGTAGAGGAAAGTGCTGCTCGTATAAAGATAGATAATGAATTAGAGATTAATATTAAGCTTAATCAAGAACAACAGGTTTTCCTAGGTGACTATTCATTAAAAATGATGATAACAACGGAATTTTCTTTCGAGGGGACATTCTATATTGGTCATAAAGATGAGTGTCTGTTTACGATTGCTCCACAAACTGGTGATTTAGTGAAGGGGATACATTCCCAATCCGATAATGAAGAATTTACTTTATATAAACAACATACAAAGTGGAATATAAAAGCATTGAAAACTAGATTATATGTGAATGGTCATCAGCAAAAGGAATGTTTTTTTATTAAAAAGGGAGATACTATTCTTTGGGATTTTATGCAAATTACGTTTATTACTGAGGATACGATACAAGTAAAGTACCTTGAGAAATTTGAGTGTAGCTTGCCTATCATAGATATGCCGCAATCAGAAATGCAAAAGCGTTATCCCATTTATCGACGGACACCTCGAATGATTTATGATCTTCCTGATGATAAAGTGCAATTGTCTTTCCCCTCACAGGAAGTAGAAGATAACCGTCGTGGCTTGTGGCTTATTATCCTTCCTCCGTTAACAATGCTACTCGCGATGACATTCATAACGATTTTTGTTCCAAGAGGAATTTTTATCGTTGTATCGATTGTTATGTTTCTAACAACTTTACTAACGTCAACCGCACAATATGTTAAAGATAGAAAACGCCATAAACAAAATGAACAGCGTCGTAGAAGAATTTACAAGCAATACCTTGTAACAAAACGGGAAGAGTTAGAGCAATTAGCCCAAAAGCAACAAAAGGTTTTAGAATTTCACTTTCCCAGCTTTGAACGAATGAAATATCTTACTTCTCATATTTCTGATCGAATATGGGAGAGAACAATTGAGAGTGATGATTTTTTACAATTTCGACTTGGTAGAGGGACAGTTCCTGCGAGTTATAGCATGACAAATAACAATACAGATATGTCAAAGCGTGAAATGGATGATTTATTAGAAGAGTCACAAAAGTTAGAAAATACTTATCGTTCGTTAAAAAATCTTCCGATCACAGTCAATCTATCGGAAGGAGCAATCGGTTTAATTGGTAAAAGGTCCGTACTCAAAAAGGAGTTACATCAACTAATTGGACAATTGGCTTTTCAGCATAGCTACCATGATGTTCGTTTTATTTTCATTTTTAATGAAGATGAGTATGTTGAATGGGAGTGGATGAAATGGCTTCCACACTTTCGATTTCCACAATCATTTGCAAAAGGGTTTATTTATAACGAAAGAACCAGGGATCAGCTACTCACCTTTATTTACGAAATGATAAGAGAACGGGACCTGGTAGAAGATAAGGGAAAAGTGAAATTTTTGCCTCATTTTATCTTTTTTATTACTGATCAGCAATTAATTTCTGAGCATGTGATTATGCAATATTTAGAGGGAGATTATACTCATTTAGGAATATCAGTAGTATTCGTTGCCGAGGTAAAGGAAAGCTTCTCGGACAATATTCATACACTTGTTCGTTATATCAATGACGAAGAAGGCGATATATTAATTCAGCAGAAAAAAGCAGTGCAAATTAGTTTTCGCTTAGATGAACATACACAAAAAAATAATGAAGCTTTTGCAAGAATGCTGCGTACTCTAAATCACCAGGTTGGTATTACCAACTCAATCCCAGATCATGTATCGTTCTTGGAAATGCTTCAGGTGAAGGATATAACGGATCTTCCAATCTCACAAAACTGGTTGACGATGGAGTCGGCAAAGTCATTGGCTGTTCCCGTTGGTTTAAAAGGGAAAAATGACCTTGTTGAATTAAACTTGCACGAAAAGGCTCACGGTCCTCATGGTTTGCTTGCAGGAACAACGGGATCAGGGAAAAGTGAATTTTTACAAACCTACATATTATCTCTAGCCGTACATTTTCATCCGCATGAGGTGTCATTCCTGTTAATTGACTATAAAGGAGGAGGAATGGCTCAACCATTTAAAGGGATTCCTCATTTGTTAGGGACAATTACGAATATCGAGGGGAGTAAAAACTTTAGCACACGAGCACTTGCTTCGATAAAAAGTGAATTAAAACACAGACAGCGTTTATTTGATGAATATCAAGTAACACATATAAATCAATACACGCGAATGTACAAAGAAGGAAAAACAGCTGATCCACTACCCCATTTATTCATCATTTCAGATGAGTTTGCTGAATTGAAGAGTGAGGAACCAGAGTTTATTCAGGAGCTAGTTAGTGCAGCTCGTATTGGAAGAAGTCTCGGTGTTCACCTTATCTTAGCAACGCAAAAACCAGGTGGGGTGATCAATGATCAGATTTTGAGTAATGCCAGATTTAGAGTAGCGCTAAAAGTTCAAAATGTTGAGGACAGTCGAGAGATTTTGAAAAATGGTGATGCAGCTGGTATTACCATAACTGGTAGGGGGTACTTGCAGGTTGGGAACAACGAGGTATACGAACTTTTTCAATCAGCATGGAGTGGAGCACCGTATCAAGAAGATACATCGATAAGTGAGGATGAGGTGGCGATTGTAACTGACCTGGGTCTGATCCCATTATCTGATCTAGCAACTGAACAGAGTGTAGTAAATACAGTGAAGACAGAAATTGAGCTAATTGTGGATAAAATTGAGAGCACGCAAAAGAAACTTGGCATTAAGAAGCTAAGAAGTCCATGGCTAGAGCCATTAGCAAATCGATTATATAAGCATTCAAATCATCTTGCTAAGGAAAAATCATCACGTGTATTAGTGGCTATGACGGATGAACCAGAAAAGCAAATTCAATCACCATATTATTACGAATTAATGGAGGATGGAAACATCGGGTTGATTGGTTCTTCCGGCTATGGAAAAACGCAAACACTAATAACACTTTTAATGGGTATGGCACACGAATATACACCAGAGGAAATCCACTATTTCCTATTAGATTTTGGAAATGGTGGTTTACTTCCATTAAAACAATTACCACATACAGCAGAATATTTCATTATGGATGAAGATCGAAAATTAGAAAAATTGGTTGGTAGATTACGGGAGGAAATGGCTAATCGAAAGGTGCTGTTTCAGGAATTAGAGGTCAGCTCGATAAAAATGTACAACCATTTGTCGGAAAACAAGCTACCACTATTATTTATCACAATTGATAATTTTGATGTTGTAAAAGAAGAAATGCTTGATTTTGAAACAACGGTGCAACAGATTGCCAGAGACGGACAATCGTTAGGAATTTATATCATTTTATCTGCAACAAGATTAAATGCAATTAGACAATCATTATTAAATACATTAAGAACGAAAATTGTTCACTATTTAATTGATCATAACGAAGCATTTTCGATAGTTGGGCGGGTACCGTTCATTCCTGAACCAATCCCTGGACGGGTTCTCATTAAAAAGGATGAAACTTATCTTTCACAAGTTTATTTGTCCAATGAAGGAAAGGATGATTATGAGCAATTGCGACTATTGAAAGAAGAAGTACAGCATTTACAAGACAAATACAGTGACTTGGATGAACCTGTTGGAATTCCAATGCTACCAACAGAATTAAATTACAAACAGTTTGTGACTTTTATGAAAAAATCACAAACAGGTGTGACTCCAATCGGCTTAAACGAAGAGACTGTACAACCTGTTTGTGTTGATTTTAAGCAGCATAAGCATTGTGTTATTGTTGGCCAATCTCAAATAGGAAAGACAAATATAGTTAAGGTACTGATTCATAACACAATAGAGCAAGGTGTCCAACAATTGGCCATATTTGATTCAATTGACCAAGGTTTAATTGATTACAGAGATAAGGAGCAAGTTGTCTATCTAACTACTAATGAATCTATTAAAAACTGGTTAGATTCGCTCGATGATATCTTACATGAAAGAGCTAGAGAGCAACAGCTTATGCTTGAGCAAGGTATTAACACTGTTCAGTATGAGTCAATTTATCTGTTTATTGATGGTTATGCAAGATTTTTACAAACGATTGATAAAAAGACACAAGATCAACTCGTTCGGTATATGACAAGCTTTGGACACTTAGGCTTCCATATTGTTGTTGCTGGTTCTAATAACGATTTATCTCGAGGATTTGAACCATTAACAGCTGAAGTGAAGCAGGTTCAACAAGGTATTGTTTTAATGAAAAAAACAGACCAAACCTTATTTAATCTCCCTTATGTTCGAAAGGAACAAGAAATTCAACCAGGCTTTGGGTATTATGTTGCGAATGGAAAGGATACGAAAATTCAAATTCCACTTATGTTAACCGAAAGGAAGGTGCATACGTAATGAAGAGCGGCTTGTGGAAGCTAATCATTATAACGATTTTCATTATTCTGGCTCCATTTGTCTTTTTTCAGGCAATCGGGAAAGAGCCTTTAAAGATCAAAGAAAATGCCACGCAGGTTATTGCTGTCGTCAATGAGGACATTGGAATGGAAGAAGACGGCGAGAAATTGGAGTTAGGCAGTAAGATTACAAATATTCTTGAAAATGATTCCAATTATAATTGGAATGTGGTGAGTCGGAGTTCGGCTGAAAATGGCCTACGCAATTTAAAGTATGATGCCGTGGTTTACATTCCATCGGACTTTTCACAAACTGCAATGACTTATGATGAGAACAACCCTAGCAAGGTAAACTTTGATTATAAATTACAAACACAATTGAATGCGGTGAATCAGGAAAAAGCGTTATTAGAGATTGAACAAGCAAGTAAACGAGTGAATAAAAATTTGTCTTCGCTTTACTGGAACTTTATCGCGACAGACCTAAATTCTGTTCGTGAGGAATTTGATCAGATTTTACAAAAAGAACGAGATTTCCAAGAAACGATGCACGCTTTTTACAAGCCTAGCTCTAAGAGTTTGGCGGAGCAACTAGATGGTCAACAATCACTTCTTGTTAGTTTACAAAGCTCGATTCAAGAGGTAAACCAAGAGTCAGATGGACAAGAAGATGTTCTAAATGGATTCACGCAGAATTTGTCTAACTTTATTCAGGGTGTGGAGAAGTATAAAGCCTACCAAGAAGGACAGCAGCAGCTATTAGCACAAATACAGACAGAATCAAAGTTGAAAATTAATAAGATAACACAAATGCAACAACCACGCCTACAAAAAACAGAACAACTATTTAACAAAAATCAGCTGCAGCTTTTAAGGCAAATGACTGAAATAGAGCAAGGAATGGAAGAGGGACAACAGCTATTCCATACAATGAAGGAGCAACAAAATGGCTTTACCAATAACCAGAAGCAATCACTGCTAAACTATCACTCAAGTCTTCTAGATTACTATCAAAAGCAATTGATTAATACGGTTTCCTTAAATCATTTTCAAACAAAAATAATTGAATTGAAATGGAAATTAGCGGGACTAGAAGGAGATCCAATCATTCCAGATATTCCAGACACTCCACCACCTCCTACTTATGGAGGAGGTGGCGGAAATGATGAAGAACCGGAGAATCCTGGAGACATTGGTGGGGAAGATGAACCGGCGAATCCAGTAGGAAATGATGAGACAGCTAAACCGCAGAATCCCGAAGGAAATGATGGGGCAGAAGATTCGGAAAGTCCCGAAAGCAATGATGCGGCAGTAGATTCACAGGAGTCCGGAGATAATGAAGATGCAGCAAAAGACTTGCCTAAGTCCGAAGACAAGGCTGGGACAGAAAATCAATCTGAGGTTGGAAATGAAGGTAGGGCTGTAAGTTCGCATGATCCTAATAATGAGGAAGATAATAAAACTTCACCAAATTCAGGAAATGTAGGTTCACAACCTCCAACATCAGGCGATGATGCTACAAATCAAGATGAAATTCTTGTAAGTCAGAAATCATTAGCAAATGTCTCTAGTCGAATAGATGAAGTGAAAAAATCCATTAAAATGGTGGAAAATGAAGATCAAGATCAACTATTAACAGAAATGGATGATTTAAGTAGTCAAATTAACAACCTTAATAAAAAGATTGCCGAAAAACCCGAAACTGATTCTTTGAAAAAAGAGGTAAAAAGTTTAGCTGCGGCAAACGATAAGTTATTGAAACGCTTTGAGGTAATGACGGAGAAATATAACGAATTATCTAGCTATAAAGACGATTTAATAGAGATAAATAAACAGCTAAGAATTCAAATTGCACAGGTGACGGATGATATTTTGATCATAATTGATGAAATTAATAGAAAAGAACAAGAAATCTTGAGTTCATCTTTACTTTCAGATCGTAGAAAAGAAGTATTGACGGAAATGTTCTCTAATGAAATTGTTTCTGGAGATATTATTGACTTACTACATTATTATGCATACTTATCTCAATATGAGACGACCTTGACTGGTAATACTCTGGATAAAGATATTAAAAAGGAAGTTCTTGAGAATGAAGAATTAGTAAGTGAGCTTGAAGAGATTCTTAAGGTACCAGACTCAAATACAGATATCTGGGAAAAGATGGAGCATCATTTACCTACTACAAAGGATGGGTTAGTAGCTTTAGAGGATGCGTTCACTGTCTATGCTGCTCAATATCATGGAGCGATACAAGAAAATCACGAAGATTTAATGAACGATTTAACCTCTATAGGTGATGGAGCAGAAGCAATTCTGGAGCAAATAATGCTAGGAGAACTGGAAAGTATATCAGAAGCACCTGTATTAGCTAACAGTAAAACTAGTAGCGACCTTGTCTCGAATCAGGTACAACTGGCTGGGAAAATACAATCTATTTATCAATGGATAAACTCTGCTAAAAATAGTCAGGACACAATTGTAGACTATACAAATAACTTGCAACAGCAAGTCAATAAAGTGCAAGCAAATGCAGATCTTTTAAATGATAAATGGAATGCAAATGTCGTTTCAACTGAGCTTATCCGAGATGATGTGTTTAGCGTCTTAGGAAATGCTTTTGTGGATGGACAAACAAATGGCCATGTGTATGAATTCTTAGCAAGTCCTCTTCAGTTAACAGCAGGTGAGACTGTGCAAAAGCAAGAAAAAATCGTTCCACCTGTAGTTGTTATGTTTATCGTTTTATTAGCAAGTTTAATGATTGGCTTTTTGATTCATTTCTTTCATTCTTTACCGTATTGGTTAAAAGCAGTACTGTTTGTTTTACTAAACTTAACGGTCGGTTTTGTGATTAGTTTGTACGGAATGAATATATATGGGTTAGATGAGACAAAAGGAATGGAATGGACAATCTTTACCATTATGTTAATGCTTGTTAGCTCGGGAATTATATTGGTGTCCTTTACAATTCAACGTTTAGTTGGAGCGATAGCTGTAATGGGAATGATTGTATTCTATGTTGTTCCGTTACTATCTCTAACAACACCAAACTTTACTTTTAATGACCCAATGTCAAAAGTGTATACATCAATCCAGTACGGTCGCGATTCCTTATTTTTACCAGGAATTAGTATTTTAGCGGTTATGTTCCTTATCCTTCTAGCTGTCCAAATTCTATTGGAACGTCGCAGCTTGAATGCAATCCAAGCGGAAACAGATGATTATAATGAAGCGATGTAAGTTGATAGCCTTTATGCTTTTTATTTTCTTTTCGTTAGGCTTTGCTTCTCCTGTTAAGGGGAGTACTAATATTGAAAGCATAGAGGAATTAAGTCCAAATGAATACGAACGAAAAACAGGTAATAAAGACACAGACCTTATCGAGGGAGATGCTTTAACGAAAGAAAAGCATCAAATTCCTGAAGAACAAAAGATATTAACGTTTAAACGAAAAAAGATCTTTAACGTTGATGAAATAAATGCAGAGATATTTAAAAAGGAAAATCAAAACACAAATACAATTATCCACCAAGCAAAGCAGCTAAACCTATTCTCAGGATCACAGTCAATTAAGGTAGTGAAAACAGAAGAGGATTCTAAATCCTCTTCATCCTTATCTCTGCTAATTCTTGGTTTCATTATCTTTTGCTTAATTATGCTTACAATTGTGTTTGTTACATATGGTAAAGCAAATAAGAAAAGGATAGAAAGTTCATAGCTTTGAATGGGGAGGAGAGATAGGATGGGGATATACGCAGGAGCGATACGTGCCAGAATTCAAGAATTACAAGAACAAATTTCTAGACTCCAAACAGCCAATGGTGAAATTAGAGGAGAACAGCAATCTTTATTACAAGAAATCAAAATGATCAAGGAGCCTGAATTAGCACCTAGCTGTAAGGGTGTTCGATCAGATGAATATGATGATAAACGAGAACTTGCCTATAACAATATGCAATGGATTGGGTCCGCCCAATATGACACCTATCAAAGCTCAATAAGTGAAAAAATAGCTTCCTTACAGACGGAAATAGCAAGTCTATACGCCTTATTGTGGTCACTAGAAAATGATGAAGACTAAATATTAGATTAAGTAGGGTGACTTTTTATGAAAATTCAACTAATTCATTCAGATGTAATGGATAAGTT
The DNA here is from genome assembly GCF_002577655.1 of Bacillus sp. AFS040349. Lineage (NCBI taxonomy): Bacteria > Bacillati > Bacillota > Bacilli > Caryophanales > Bacillaceae > Bacillus > Bacillus sp. AFS040349. The sequence continues at coordinate 61,378 of NZ_NUMC01000005.1, forward strand.
AGACGAGGTTCAAAAAGCAATCGAAAATGTAAAGCTTGAGGATGTACCTGTCTCTCTGTTAGGCGAAAACTATCTTACTTATACAATAGAATGGAAGGAACGAGAACAAAAGATTATTAGGTTAATAACTGATTATATGAAGGAATTAGAAAAAAATGTAGCAGATACTAAAATTAACGTAACGGCCATGAAAAATCAGGACGAAGCCATATCAAGGTGAATAGAGTTTAAAGAGATGAGGTGGACGAATTGAGGGTACTTGATTCACAGTCTTTGGTCGATACGATGGAAAAGAGATCGAATGATTACGAAAAACTACGATCACAGCTGGAATCCTTACAAAAAACGTTTCAAGCACTTGTCGAACTAGATTCATTTACCGGTAAAGGTGCTGATGCGATAAAAGGGTTTTATAAAGCGCACACGGAAGTCATAGATGCCTGGTTTCAATTAATAGATTGTCAGATTGCTTTTTTTAATGGAGTTAACTATAAATTAATCAGTGATAAGCTAGGTGCAGAAACAATTGTACATAGCAGCTTTTTAGAAGATAATTTAAGTAAATGTGAAAGACAAGCAGAAGATATGGTCGATCAACATCGAACTGAATTAAATAGCATCTTCCAAAAAATAAATGATATACTTTCCTTACAAGTATTTTCCACCTCAGACTTTCAAGCACACATGGACGATTCACGCGTGAAAAGGCAAAAAACGATAGAAGCTGTTGAGAGAGTCGATCAAGAATTACTCAATGAGTATATGTATTCCATGTATGAACAGGAAAATGCACAATCATTGTATCAAGCATTGAAAGATGCCACATCAACAGGAGTGAAAATACAACCTATTCACTTTAATGCAGAAGCTTTTCGTACTAGTGAAATCTATCAGCTTCAAGCAGGAGCGAAGTTTCATACAGATAACTACTTACGACTGAAAAATAAAGAGCTTGAGGAACAGGGAATTCAAACCAATACATTGTATGAAGGAAATTGGAATGATGCTGAGTTTAATGTGGCTGAATTCTCTGGTTATAATGATTTACTTCGTGCAATCTATGGATTTGATCCTGTAACGGGATCACAGCTAAGTAAAGATGAACGATTGAATTACACAATGTTACTGTATATGAGGTATGGTTTATTAAAAGTTTCGCCTGAGAAAGTAGAAAAAAAGGAAAATGAAGAATTAAATTTCTTTGATAAATCTTTGAATAGTTTTAAAGAGATAGGTCAAGACGTCTGGCACGGTCTCGAAACTAGAGCCGATAAAATGTTTGATTCTCCATATGACTTTACTAATTATCTTACACTGGGTGGGCTAGATGGAGCGAAAGTCACTTGGGAAGGGGCAAAACTTCGTTACAATAACTCTACAGACTCTTTCTATGACTTTTTAAACTATGTAACTTTTGGTTCTGCAGATATAATCAATGGTACATTCAATCCTGAGGATCCCTTATCTAAGGAGCACTGGTTGAATAGTCTTGGTGTGTTTACATTAGCTGGCGGAGGAGCCTCTTCAGTTTTGCTGAAAAATAGGCCGAAAATTAATGGTTCTATTGAAGGAAAGCGAAAGGGGAATGAAGATGGTGTTGAGGGTACGGCAGAAGCTGTTAGCCTGTGGAGAAAGTCTACATGCAATAATGATGAGTTATATAATTATTTATTGAAAAATGTAAATATAGATGTAGCAAATAAATTTTTAAAAGAAGGTAAATGGCCAGACGGTATTCAAATACCAAAGAATTCATCAGTATTAAATCCTGATGGTTCAATTGATTGGAGTAAAGCTGCTGAAGGAGGCTATACACTAAGTGTAGATGGAACTGCAATAAAAGAACCATTCACTCCAGAGATGCGAGAAGTAATTGATAGATATGGTAATGCTAATGGTAGATATACATCTCCTGTAATTAATGGAGAATCGTATTCATATACAGAACGTTCATTACCATATGTAGAAGACTTATCAAATTATCATCAATATGAAGTTAAGGGAGATTTTACTAAAATCAAAGAGTATGTTGATAATTGTACAGATATAAAGTTAAAAACTGAGATTGAAACTACAGTAAGAAAATATTATAAAGGTGACTATAGCAGGCTTGTTTCATATAAAGGAAATGCGGCAGCTGTTGAAGGTTGGGGAAAAGGAGGAGCAGTTCAATATGAATTTAGTCTTACGGTTGAACAATTAGAAAGATTAGGTTTGCTTAAGGAAATTAAATAGGAGGATATACCATGAATATAAAAGAGGCAATAAGAATAATACATGAGGAGAAATTACAAGATTATAATATGAATGAAGTAAGGGATAATAGAGAAAATGAAGTTGTTTTAAGGCATGAGAATGATAAATGGATTGTTTATGTAACAGATGAAAGGGCTAGCAAAATTACAAATTCACAAGATACCTATGCGGACGAGGAAGAAGCATTAGATGATTTTATTGATAGATTAAGGGCTGATAAAATATTAAGGGAGCTATAAAGTTTTTACGATCCAATGAAACTTACAAACTTAAACCCAAACATGAAAGCTTAGAAAATACATGAACTTAAAGCACTTGATTGTCATTTAGGCAACATGTGCTTTTTTATTGAGAATTTTAAAGATAGAGAGCAACAGGAATAATGTTTTTTGAAATTCATAACTTTTGATGGTTGTACATTTAAAGCATTATGTTTAAATATTTGAATAGCATTAAAAGTAAGATAATCGAAAGAGATGACATTTTACATTGTAGAGAGACTTAGTAGTTTTGCAGGCGAGAAATTAATGAATGGAGCTGAACAAATTGTTACTCTACTAAATGCCCAGACATTAGTTTAATAACAGTAATTGAATTAGAGCGTAATAAGTATGAAGTAAAATCAAAGTTTAAAATCAAAATGGCTGTTGTATTGATTTATTAAGCAATTAAAGTACGTGGATTAATTTCTATATTTTGCCTTTCGGGGTTTCTTTTTTATTAAGAACTACCTAGGTTAAGGAGGCTGTAATGTGACAAAGCAAGAGTTCTTAACGATATATGAATCGAGTAAATTTAATTTAGGTGAATATATAGTAGTAATTGATAATATTACGGATGAACCACTTGTTATGGGGTGTGCATTTGATAATTGTATTTGGAAAATATATCAAACAAAGGAGAAAGGAGGACATTATGTAATCAAAGAGTTTTTAAACGAGATTCAAGCATTTAATTATTTTTATGAATTACTCCTAAGTAGACACAACTATTTATCTGGGAATAGTTAAAGAAAAGCTATATTCTGTCAATATTAAAGATAGTACCAATCTCCCCAGCCTGTATATTAAGGAAGTTAAGAAAGAAGAGATTGACGAAATTTTTGAAGTTGATTACACAGCAAGACAAAAAGGAAATATATTCAATTTAAGTTTTAATGCTGCAGGATCACAATTTAGGCTAGGAACTACTAATTCAGAACTTGCAAAGCAAAATGGATTCGAACGAACAGATAAATACTATTATGAGAAAATAGTAACACGAGATGAAATTGAAGTTTTGAAATTTAAAAAAATCTGTAATGTTTGGGAATCTGTTCAAATCAGATAAATGAATTTATTGGTGTTTGGTAAATGTACTACGTATCTCAACTCATGGGCAGGAGAGAGAGAAAATAGAAAGAATAAATCAATTTCTCTAAACGAGAAACAAAGAATAGTTATACTCCATTAACTGTTCTTTGAAGGTCTATAGGTTATATGGTTTTTACTTTCCTGTTTCAAGCAATCTAAACCAAAACTGATGTATGATTCCAAGAATCTATTTGTTTGATAAATAATAGTACTTTATAAATTACGTTCCTCCACTTTCAAAACCGAATAGTGGATTTACAGTTCCTGCCCGTATATTGCTCCTGCATCCAATTCCACATCTGCTACAAACTTCTTTATAAGATGGTCAAAGTTTAAATGATTACTAAAACTAGGGACACAACTAGAAACATTATGAATTTGAATCAAGTGTCCTTCAGTTTTCAACTTACTTTCTTAGTATTGATTCGTTTTGTTCTATTCTAACTAAATGCATAATTTTGTGATCACCTAAAGATATTTCATGGCTGTGAAGGAGTGAAAAGTAGTGAACCTTACCAACATTTATAACCTAATCTCAAAAGAATTTTGTATTATGAATAGGGAAAAAGGAATTATTTCTATCGCTCCGTTAGGAATCGACCATTATCCTGAAAATTTTGCTAAATTGACTTTTGATATGTCAAATAGCTGTTTTAATCTTATTAGTGTATCAAGAGGAAAAGAGTTTAAAGAAGCTTCCTTTTTAGAGGAATATAAGTCGGTTGTAGCTTTATATATCTATGCAAAAAATAGGCTAGAGATTAGAGATTATCATTCAAATTTTAGTGATGAGATCGAGAATACACAATCATTAAAAGAAATCCAAGAAATTTTTGAAAAAGCTTTTGGTAATCGGTATTACTCCTTTTTTGATCTGAAACTAAACAGAATTATTTTAGAAAAGGAAAAGGAAGATAAATATAATGTTTTGTATTTAGGAGAAGATACTTCTAAGATTTACATCACTGAATCCAGAAGGCTAAAAATTGCTGCTGGAGTTATGTTTAATTATTGTACTAATTTAAAACGTTTCTATGATCTTATTGATAAAATTAAAGTAGAGGGAGATTCTAATCTAATAGAAGAGCTGAAAAGGTTGTATCTTTTTGGGTAAACTAAGAGTCTATGTTATCTTTATGATATGTTTTGTTTAAGGGGCTAATTTAGACTCGGTTAAATGGTAGTTTTGAAAAACTCGCAGAGGGTACAAAAACCTTTCAAGTAGTTGAGAGAAAAGTGGTAAAAAAGTCGTTACTTTATAGTAGACTAAAGGTTTGATTTAATAAGCGATAATTGGTAACCCAGTTATCGCTTATTCTTTTAAGTAAGGTTACGGTTATCCTTAATGCCCCATATTATGGTGTAAAACAAGCATCTTAATATTTAAAATCACAAGGAGTACCACGTCAATTCAGAAAGACTACATTTGAATCGTTTGAAAATAAGCTCGATGTTGTTGGTTCAAAATACTTAATGTTTAAGATTTTATGTTGATATTAATACTTGTGAAAATTTTCAATACAAGTGAATAGAAGTAATTTAGCACTTCCACCACATGGAACAGATGACAGGTATTCAACATTGGCAGGTTAAACCATACACAATTAAAATTAAATGAAAAGCAGGCCCACAGTTTCAAATGGGTAATCAATATATTGGAGAAGTAAAACAATGGTATATAACGAACCTAGACGACTTAATAATACCTTAAACTTTATTAAGGAAGCTGAAAAAGTGAAAGTAAAGTTAGAGTGTGAAATTAAAGCTCACAAATTAGGGCAAGGTAAAGATGGGACAATAAGTCAACTTGAAAATTTCTATAAAGATATAGAACAAATGATGGAATCTAAAAGTCATATCCCATCATATCCAAGGTTTATTACCGATACTTGGGATTTTAGTAGCGAACTTGGAGTTCAATTATTAGATTTATATGAGTTATTTAAGAAGTTGGGATAACTAACTTCGAATGAAAATTAATATTATGAAATGATATTAGAGATCTCTAGAAAGAATAAATCAATTTCTCTAAACGAGAAACAAAGAAAGTTATACTACATTTACTATTCATTGAAGGTTTATAGGTTATATGGTTTTTGACTTTCCTTATCCGTTTCAAGCAATCTAAATCCAAAACTGATGCATGATGACAAAGACCAAAATCTCTTTAGGTAATTATAAAATTATAATGTTTACTTTGGCTATATATGGATTAGTAAAGATGAACGATTGAATTACACAATGTTGTTGTAATGAGGTATGGTTTATTAAAAATTTCACCTAGATACGTAGAAAAGGAGATAAAGAATTAATTGGTTCTACAGTTATATCAATGGTGTAATCAATCCTGAGGATCCCCTGTCAAAGGAGCACTGGTTGAATAGTCTTGGTGTGTTTACATTAGCTGGCGGAGGAGCCTCTTCAGTTTTGCTGAAAAACAGACCGAATATTAATGGTTCTATTGGAGGGTGTAAATGTCAAGCTAACGATGTACAACTTTGATCGTTTAAGAATGTACAAAATTAATCATCATCTTCTTTTGCTAAGTGATCTTTAATTCTGTAAGAAGGACCAACAATATTTACGACTGTTGCGTGGTGTAAAACACGATCTAATATTGCATTTGCTAATTTAGTATCCTGGAACACCGCATCCCATTCTTTAAAGCCTATATTTGTTGTTAAAATTGTACTTTTCTTTTCGTATCTTAAATCAATCAGCTGAAAAAATAGTTTGGCATCTTCTTTGTCAATTGGAAGGTAACCAATTTCATCAATAATTAATAATTTATACTTCCCATAGTGCTTTAATCGAGATTCTAATCGGTTTTCTAGCTTTGCCTTTTTTAAGTTCAAGATAAGTTCATTACATTTAATAAAATAGGTACTTGTTCGTTTTTTAGCTGCAGCGATTCCTATGGAAGTAGCTAAGTGGGTTTTACCGACACCACTCGTTCCCATGAAGATAATATTTTGTTTATCTTCGATAAACCGCAGAGAAATAAAATCAAGAATCTGTTGTTTATTTATTGCTGGTTGAAAATTAAAATTAAACTCATTTATCTCTTTGCGGTGGGGAAAAGCCCCCACCTTAACCATCGAATTAATCATTGTCTTCTCACGCACATCAATTTCATAGTTCGTTAACTTCATCAATGTATCAACGAAAGATAATTCATTCTTGGTACTAAAATCAATGGTATCGTGAAGATGATTTATCATCTGTTTTAAGTTTAAATATTCCAAATTACTTACTAATTGTTGATAACTACTATTCAATTTTATACACCTCATCCATAGTCAGTAGATTATTTTTAGCTAGCTCGTCAATATCAGGATAATCTGGCATCCCCCGTGACAACACGTCTAGATAATGTTCTTCCTTGTAATTTAATACCTTTTTACTGACTCGATGTTGTGCGATCAAATCCATGTTATAATAAACATGTATGTGGTCGTCATAGACTTGTAAACCTACGGTTTTCCCTTTGTATTCAGCTGGTACTGAATACTGGTTTGATTTGTATGTAATCATACTTGCAGGGTTTACTTTTACGAGCCTGTGTTTGATTTTATAAGAGTCTCTTATTTCTTTCCTTGGTAAGGGGAGTAAGTGACTCTTTTCTTGTTTTAAGGCAAGTATCGGAATTTTCCTATTACCTTGATTAAAACTTTGATTATGGCGTTCACAAAGCATTTGTACAAATTGATGAAGACCTTCAAAAGTGAACTTCCCCTGATACGCATGAATTTCATCTAAAAGCTTCATAATACTCTCTACTTTCCCTTTTGTCCTTGGTCTTCCTGCAATACAGGGTTTAATTTCAAATCCACTATCATTGGCAAATTGTTCAAAACGTTCATTAACCACTCCTCCTGAATATTCTGTTCTATGTTCATCCATTACTGTTTTCATATTGTCTGTTAATATGGTCTTTGGAACCCCTCCGATTGCTTCAAAGCTCTCCATCAAAAATGACATCAATACACTTTGTGACTTTGACAGGGTCAAACCATAAGACTTGTATCTCGAATTTCCTAACAGAAAGACTCCTACATTGACCTTTAAAATTTCTCCCTCAGACGTTACGTATTTTATGTTCTCCTTCCAGTCGAATTGTGCTTGTTCCCCTGGAGGGGTTTCAAACCGAATAACTGATTGATTGGCTTGAGTCTTCTGGCCATCGGTAAAGTATGCTTGGAACTCAGGTTTGTTCGATATGTATCTTCGGAAAGAAGACTGGGAACAATCCAAACCGTGGTTGTCCTTTAGGTACTCCCAGAGAACCCTCTTGTAGTAAAAAGTTTGTATTGATTCTTTTGAGAGTAATTCAGAGATCACATCATATAACTCATCTATTCTAGACTTTCTATTACGAGTTTTATTTGATCCCATGCCCTTTAAATACCGATCCACTGTCCTCCTATCTACACCCATTTCACGCCCAACCTTACTTTTATTTATTTTCATATTTAAGCTCTCCATAAGAAATTTTAACTGTGGTAAATCTTCTAGGCTTTTAATTTCTATTTCTGTCTGTAAATCTAGCTGTACATGCATTCTCTCCACCTCAAAGTAATTATGCATGCATATTGCAGAACTGTACATTCTTATATGATCATCT
>NZ_NUMC01000060.1:0-67731 GCF_002577655.1 Bacillus sp. AFS040349
ACCTTTTGAGTCACCCTCTTCTGATATTTTAATGAATAGATTAATCTCTGTATCCTAAAACAGCTTCTGCGATGTTAACTGAATGATCACCAATTCGTTCTAAGTTGCTAATAATGTCAACAAATACAATACCAGCAGAACCTGTACAGCTTCCTTCATTAATTCGCAATATATGTTTTTTACGAAGAGTTCTTTCCATTTTATCAATTTGCTCTTCTGACCTTAAAACCTTAGATGCTAAAGATGTGTCTTTATCATCTAAAGCTGCTATTGCATCTATTAATGTTTGAATTGTTAAGTCAAACATTTCTTGAAGATCCTGCTTTGCTGAATCCGTAAGTTTCACTTTATTTGTTATTTGATAACCAACCAATTCGACCACATTTTCAAAATGATCTCCGATGCGTTCAATATCTCTGACTGTATCCATTAGCATGCTGTGCTCTTCTGATTCAGCTGTCGACATCTCACTTCTTGAAATCAGAATTAAATAATCAGTTATTTTTCGATCTAAGTTGTTAATGGCATCCTCAAGTTGCAAAGCAGTGTCCGCATTTTTTTGAGAGAAGGTCATTTGATAATCCCTTGCAGCTTCTAAACCAACAGTTGCAAATTTCCCCATTCGAAGTACTTCTTCTTTTGCTTGCCCTAGGGCAATAGAAGATGATTGTTCAATAAAAATTGGGTCAAGGTGCTTTGCTTTATATTCAATAACTGAATCTTCACCTGGGATTAATTTTGTAACAATCCAGGCTAATACACCAATTAGAGGTAATTGAATAATTGTGTTAGAAAAGTTAAATGTTCCATGTGCAAAAGCAATGGTCATTTCAGGGTTAAGATTTAATTTTGCTTGTAAAAATTGCATGAGAACCGTAAAAAGTGGTAAGAAAATTAAAAAGATCGTCGTACCAATTAAATTAAAAATAACATGCGTTAAAGCAGCTCTTCTTGCAGCAACAGAAGCTCCAATAGAAGCTAATACAGCTGTAATGGTTGTACCAATATTATCACCAAAAAGTACCGGTAAAGCTGCCTTAATATCTAATAGACCTTGACCAAAAAGCTCCTGCAAAATTCCAATTGTCGCGCTTGAACTTTGAACAATAACTGTAAAGATTGTACCTACTAAAACACCAAGCAGCGGATTAGAGCTCATACTTACAGTTAAATCATGGAAGGCCTCTAAAGATCTCAACGGCTTCATTCCGTCACCCATTAATTCTAAACCAAAGAAAAGTGCTCCAAAACCAAACACAATTTGACCGATGTTATGTATTCTTTTATTTTTAAAGAAGAATAAAAGGATTGCACCTACAGCAATAATAGGTAAGGCATAATCAGAAATCTTAATTCCAATAATAAATGCTGTAACAGTGGTTCCTATATTAGCTCCCATAATAACACCAATAGCTTGTCTAAGTGACATAAACCCAGCACTAACTAAACCAACAGTAATAACTGTTGTGCCACTACTTGATTGAATTAATACTGTTACTATAATTCCAGCTAAAACACCCATTAAGGGGTTTGTCGTAAACTTATCCAAAATATCTCTTAGTTTGTCACCAGCGGAGCGTTGCAGACCATCTCCCATATATTTAATTCCAAATAGAAATATCCCAAGTCCACCAATGAATTCAAATATCATCTTCTGGATATCCAGTTCCAAAATTTCCAACTCCTCATTTCGTCTTTTGTCGACAAACATCTACAACCCTTACAATTATTAACGATATTCCGTTTTATTGTAAAGATGTTTTTCTAAAATATTTACAAAAAATTTATAAAAACTTTACAAAAGATCCTTAATTTAAAAATAAACCTTAACTTTGACTTCATTCCTTGTCATATTTCTTTTTCATCTATAAAATATAAGACGTATAAATTATAAGGATGTGTTTCATAACATGAACGTTTTTAAACAGTTATATACTAGCATATACTCACCTAAAACCATATCCACTTTTCGCTTTCAGGGAATAGGAAAAACTATTTTATATGTCTTTATCTTATCGTTACTTAGTACAATTCCGACTGGTTATCACTTTTCCACTGGCTTAAGTGAGGGTATAAAAGGGTTTGATCAAACATTACAAAATGAACTTCCCGACTTTATTATTGAAGATGGTCTTCTTTCAGCTGACACAGAAAAGCCAATAGAAATAAAAGTAGATGATTTTATCATTATTTTAGATGAATCAGGTGCTTTCGGTGTAGAAGAAATCGAGGCAAAACAAAATGCTATTGGTATTTTGAGCGATCGATTTGTATTCTCTGCAAATGGGCAAGCACAATCATACGAATATAGCCTATTGAACATGTCAATAACAAAGAAAGATTTAATGGAAATCACTTCACAGTTTAATCAACTTCTACCTATTGTTTTAACTATATTATTTGTTGTTATGTACTTATTCGGAGCATTCGTAAAGTTTATAGAAGTAACTTTTTTAGCATTGCTGGGATTAGCCATCAAAAACAGCTTACAAAGGAAACTTAACTTTAAGCAGGTTTGGGTTATGGCCGCCTACTCAACTACACTTGCAACTGTCTTTTTCTTTATAATGGATAGTCTACAGGTTATTGTTCCAAGCGGATTCTTAATCAACTGGTTTGTTCATTTAATTGTTATCTATTTAGTTTTAAAAGAAGTGCCTCCTATTAAGAAGAAAATAAAAGATGCTTAACAAAGCGCGGATTATCCCGCGTTTTTTTTATGTCTTCATTCCTTCATTCCTGTTATCAGGTCTATTCTATTAACTCTATTATTTTTAACATAATATTTAGGTTCAAAACATAGAGTGTATTATAGAATATTTAAAAAACCCTGGGAGGCAATGATGAAGCGATTCTCAACTATTCTAATCGGAGTATTTCTTTTGTACATTATCTATTACGACTTCCAAATTGGAACACTTCCAGTTACAAATAAAACATCTACAGTACAAGTAGTAGCCTCTGCGAGTATAGATAAACAGCAATCGAAAATCCAAACCTTTGAAATGACAGTAAAACAGGGAGACACCGTATTATCCATTATTGAAAAGCATCATGGAACCCTCCCTGTATCAATTGAACAAGTAATCAAAGATTTCGAAACCTTAAATCCTAAAATGGATGCAGAAGAAATTATGATCGGGAAAAAATATACTTTTCCAAATTATAATCAATAGATCATTCTTGTCATTTCCACCCCATCACTGTAAAATGAGGGTTGGTAAGTATAATTACTAGTAAAATAAAATGTAGTCAAGTAATATAAATATTGGATAAGATTGTCGAAGGTTTAAACTTATTGTTAAGGAGCGATTTACACGTGAGTGAAATCATACATCGTACGAAAACCAGACCCGTTAAAGTTGGTAATTTAACAATCGGTGGAAATAATGAGGTTGTTATTCAAAGTATGACAACAACGAAAACACATGATGTCGAAGCAACTGTCGCTGAGATTAACCGCCTAGAGGAAGCTGGTTGCCAAGTTGTACGTGTTGCATGTCCAGATGAACGTGCAGCAAATGCAATTGCTGAAATAAAAAAGAGAATTAATATACCACTTGTAGTTGATATTCATTTTGATTATAAACTTGCTCTAAAAGCTATTGAAGGCGGAGCGGATAAAATAAGAATTAACCCAGGAAATATCGGTAGAAAAGAAAAAGTTGAAGCTGTAGTAAAAGCCGCAAAAGAACGTAACATACCAATACGAATTGGTGTAAATGCTGGTTCTCTAGAAAAACGAATCTTAGAGAAATATGGATACCCTACTGCAGATGGTATGGTAGAAAGCGCTCTTCACCATATTAAAATTTTAGAGGATTTAGATTTTCATGACATCATTGTATCGATGAAAGCTTCTGATGTAAATCTTGCTATTGAGGCTTATGATAAAGCTGCAAGAGCATTCGATTATCCATTGCACTTAGGAATTACGGAATCAGGAACATTGTTTGCTGGGACGGTAAAAAGTGCTGCTGGCTTAGGTGCCATCTTAAGTAAAGGAATTGGGAACACAGTACGTGTATCGCTAAGCGCTGATCCTGTAGAAGAAGTAAAAGTTGCTCGAGAGTTGTTAAAATCCTTTGGATTAGCAGCGAATGCCGCTACTTTAATTTCTTGCCCAACATGCGGTCGTATCGAAATTGACCTCATTAGTATTGCAAATGAAGTTGAAGAATATATCGCAAAAATTAAGGCTCCAATCAAAGTTGCTGTATTAGGATGTGCCGTTAACGGACCTGGAGAAGCTCGTGAAGCGGATATTGGGATTGCTGGAGCTCGTGGTGAAGGTCTACTCTTCCGTAAAGGAAAAATTGTGCGCAAAGTACCTGAAGAAACTATGGTAGAGGAATTAAAAAAGGAAATTGATAAAATTGCTGAAGAGCACTATGCAAAACAAGAGGCTGAGAAAGCAAAAGCATAACATTTGAAAGGAATCGGTGACCCACCGATTCCTTTTTTTATTAATCATCCTTAGGAAGAATAACCGCTCCTATATTCGCATTATTTGATAGAGAAGTATCGATATCGTCTTCAAGCGGCTTATCACCATAAAATCGATCTTGAATAGCCATATTGGCATTATACGCATCACTTTCTAAGTCAGTTGATTTTACTCCATTATGAACAGATGCTTTAATCGTTTGCTTCTCTCTCAAATGGAATCCCCCTCCTAATACAATTTACATAACGAGGGATTGACCTTTTGGCCAATCCCTCTTTCAGTTCGTTTTCTTTTCCTAGAAGAACGGCATAATAAAGATGCCTAAAATAATCGATAAGGCGCCGATTCCAATGGCCCATGCACCTGTTCCAGTAGCACCGCGTCTACGTGCAATAAAGCCGACAATAATACCTGCTGCTCCTAATATGACAGGTAAAATGAACAATGAGATGATGGATAGGGCAAGGGCAAGAAAGCCCATTCCTCTTCCTTCTCCAACAGCTTCCCCTCGGTCTGCTTCTGTGTTAACAGTAGCGTTTGTACGACCCATATTAATTGGGGCTGCGATCTCAGCAGCTGATTCTGTTTCATAATTCTCAAGTTCTCGATCTAGCGGCGTAATCCCCTTATAATCAGGATTGTCAAAACGATCTCGTTCATTGAACTTATTTTCGTCTGCCATTTAGATCCCATCCTTTCTGAATTAAAGGAGCATTAATATTATGAGCAAAGAGAGAAAAACTATAACTGTAAAACTTTTCTGTTCGCTTAAAAATTCATTATGTTACACTTATGTAGTAGGAATCAACGAAGGAGAGAACATGATGTTACGACTAGGAATTGACATTGATGGAACCGTTACAGATCCAAGAACATTTGTCCCGTATTTAAATAAATCATTTAATAATTCTTTAACGTACGAAGATTTAAATCAATATGACTTAACAAAAGTCCTCAATATTACGGAAGAAGAATTTTGGGTTTGGATGGATAAATTTGAACCCATCATTTACAAAGAAGCTCCGCTTGCCCTTCATGCCAAAAACGTCTTAAATGAATGGAAGCATCAGCACGAATTATTATTTATCAGTGCAAGGAGAAAACATTTGTTGGATATCACGCACAACTGGTTTAAAGATCAGGACATTTCTTACCACCATATTGAACTGATAGGAAGTCATGATAAGCTTGAAGCCGTAAAGAATAATAAGATCTCCATCTTTTTTGAGGACAAGCATGATAATGCCTGTATGATAAGTGAGGAACATCAAATTCCCGTTATTTTGTTTAATACCCCTTACAATCAAGATCCGATTCCCAAAGGAGTCATTCGGGTAAATGACTGGCTTGAAGCAAAGAATTGGGTAAATCAATGGTATGATGTGAAAGTTTTATAAAGCCAAAAGCTCTGACACATCGTCAGAGCTTTTTTAATGACATTGCGGACATTTACCATATACTTCAAATTTATGTCCACTTATCTCATAATCATTTAAATTCTCCAAATTCCCCATTGGACAACCTGGCAATTCCTTCGTTTTTCCACACTTCAAGCAAATAAAATGATGGTGATGATGTTTACTATCACATGTAAAACGGAAATGTTTTTCCCCGGACAATTCAGTCATTTCAAAAATTCCAAGTTCAGCAAATAAAGATAAATTTCTATAGATTGTATCGAAGCTTAATCCAGGATAATTGTCTTTCAAAGATTCCAAAACATCTTTTGCCGTTAAATACTTATCATAATCTGCAAAAAGTTGAAGCATTTCCTCACGCTTACTTGTATATTTGTATCCTTTGTCTTTCAATAAGTCGAGAGCTTCTTGAACGTTCATGAAACTACTTTCCCCTTTGTCAATTTAGTCCATAAGATTGTCAATATTAAAATAAGCACTGACAAAATAACAATAGTCCCACCTGGTGCTAAGTCTAAATAATAGGCTAGGAATAATCCAATAATAACAGATAATTCGCCAAATAGTACAGAAAAGAAGATTGTTTGCTTAAATCCTTTTGCAATTCGAATGCTCGCTGCAACCGGAAGGGTCATAAGTGAAGATACTAATAAGATCCCTACAATCCTCATGGACCCACCGATTACAAGGGCAAGCATGAATATAAAAATAAAATGAATGGATTTCGCTTGAATACCAGATGCATTTGCATGCTCCTCGTCAAACGATAGTAAAAAAAGCTCTTTATAAAGAATAAAAACGATACTAATGACTAAAATAGTAATTCCTAGAATAACAAGCATATCTGTTCTACTAACAGCACTTATACTTCCAAATAAATAACTAAATAAATCGGTATTAAAGCCATCTGCTAAAGAAATAAAGATAACACTGATTCCAACACCTGCTGATAATATAATTGGAATGGCTAACTCTTGATAATGTTTATAGACTGTTCTTAGCTTCTCAATAAAAAGTGAGCCTATAACAGAGAAACTCATCCCAAGATAAATAGGATTAAGACCAGCAAAAGTTGAAATTTTCTTTTCAAGCAATAAACTCGCAGCAATTCCTGCCAAAGTAACATGACTTAGTGCATCAGCAATAAGTGACATTCTTCTGACAACTACAAAAACACCTAATAAAGGCGCAATTAAGCCTATGAGCATACCTGATATAAATGCATTTTGTAAAAATTCATATTCAAAAAGACTACTTAACATCTTGTATATCCTCCATTAATGGGAGTGATCATGTGACAACACATGTAGAGAGTGCCCATAAAAGTCAGACATCTCATCGTCCTTTAATAATTCAAATTCCTTTGAGTTTCCATGGAAGTGCAGGTGCTTATTAATACATGCAACATGGGAAACTTTATCTGATATTGTTCCAATATCATGGGTAACTAGTATAAGGGTGATACCTAATTCCTTATTTAAGTTAAGAAGCATATCATAAAAATTTTGAACTGTCTTCGCATCAACGCCTACAGTTGGCTCATCTAAAATTAATAATTTTGGATCACTAACAATTGCCCTTGCAATAAAAGCTCTTTGTTGTTGTCCACCAGACAGCTCTCCTATGTTCCTTTTTGTAAATTCACTCAATCCAACAGCATCAATCGCTTCATACACTCGCTTCCGATCTTGTTGATTCATAAATTTAAACAATCCGAGTCTTGATGTTAATCCACTGGAAACGACTTCAAAAACCGAAGCAGGGAATCCTGTGTTAAAGCTATTTGCTTTTTGCGAAACAAATCCAATTTCATGCCAGTTTTTGAACTTTTGGATAGATTGACCAAAGAGTTTAATCTCACCTTGTTGGGGTTTCAAAAGACCCAATAAACATTTTAATAATGTTGTTTTTCCAGATCCATTTGGACCAACAAGACCAAGAAAGCTTCCTTGTTCAATCGTTAAATTTATATTTTCAAGAACTTTTTGTCGTTCATACGTATAATCTACATGTTTTATTTCTACTATAGGTTGATTCATCTTTCTTCATCCTTTACGATTTAAGAATCGTTCCGATTTAATAAAAATACGTTTAAAAGGTATTCTTATTTATAACATGAAAATTGTACAGGAATCTTACTTAAAAGTAAAGGATAATTACTTGTAAAAAAACAGCACATTTTAGATCAAATCTCCATACATTGTTTCAGAGGAGGTTTGAAAATGATCTTATTTCAAAAAATTATTAATCAAAAGTTAAACAACATTTCTGTTGAGGAACTTATGCAATATGCCAAACAATTTAATATTTCAATAGGTCGAGCCCAAGCAGCCGAAGTCGTGAAAGCAATGAATGGAAAAAATATCAATATCTTTAATGTGAATGAAAGAAAAAAGCTGTTATCGCAAATTGCATCCATTACCTCTCCACAAACGGCACAGCAGGTTAATCAATTATTTCAGAAATTTACTAATTGACCATATACTTAGAAACATAAAAGCAATCAAATTTTATCAAGGAACAGTACATATTTGTTACTGTTCCTTTTTATTTGCCATAAAAAAGAGAGCAGCACTGATTGCAGCTCCCTCCCTAATTGTTACTGATTTGCTATTTTATCTAGTAATCCCTCATCAAATGTTTTTTCTTTTAACATATTGATTTCAAATTGATAAGGAGGCTTCTTGTACTTCTTATCTTCCCCGACAAAAGGTGTTTCTAATATTTTTGGAACATCCATTAAAGAAGGATGATGAACAATATGACTAAGTGCTCCAAAGCCAATATGTCCAAAACCAATGTTTTCATGACGGTCCTTTCTTGCTCCCATTGGATTTTTACTATCATTAATATGAAGAACTTTTATCCGGTCGATTCCAATTATGGAGTCAAACTCTTTTAACACACCATCAAAATCATTTACAATATCGTAACCAGCGTCATGAGTATGACAAGTGTCAAAGCAAACAGATAAATGTTGATTATGTGTTACACCATCAATAATTTTCGCTAACTCATCAAATGAACTTCCACATTCTGAACCTTTACCAGCCATTGTTTCAAGTGCAATTTGAACTTCTTGGTTATTTTCAAGAACTTCATTTAAGCCCTCAATAATTTTTCTGATTCCTTCATCTGCTCCAGCACCTACATGTGCACCAGGGTGAAGAACAATTTGCTTTGCACCAATTGCATGAGTTCTTTCAATCTCAGAGCGTAAGAAATCAACACCTAATTGAAAGGTTGCGGGATTTGTTGTGTTACCAATATTAATAATATAAGGGGCATGTACAATAATTTCATTGATTCCATGCTCCTTCATATGTTCTTTACCCGCTTCTATATTCAAATCTTCTATTTTTTTACGTCTTGTATTCTGAGGGGCACCAGTGTATACCATAAATGTATTGGCACCGTATGATACAGCTTCTTCACTAGATGTAAGAAGCATCTTTTTCCCGCTCATTGACACATGTGAACCAATTTTCAACATTTACTCTCTCTCCCTATTTTTGTTTTTTGTCTAACCTTCTTTTTCTCTTTTTAATTTGTTCCATTTCTCGGCCCATCTTCTTTTTATAGCCTGGTTTTACCTTTTTAGGTTTTTGAACAATACTTTTCGCTAAAGCATCTACCTCGTCTGTTACTCTTTTTCGATTTTGACGACGTTTTCTATCATCAATGTCACGCCATTCTCCACCAACAAAATCTTTATTAATAAATTCAATACCTTGCTTTTCAAGCTTGTTTAACGCATCTTCATCAGAAGTCTCATATAATGTCACAGCAATACCTGAACTACCTGCACGAGCTGTTCTTCCAACACGATGAATATAGAATTCTAAATCATTAGTAGGAATTTCATAGTTTAAAACATGACTTATTCCTTTAATGTCAATTCCACGTGCGGCTAAGTCTGTTGCAACAACATATTGGAATTCTAGCTCATTAATCTGCTTCATCATTTTTTTCCGATCACGCGGGGATAAATCACCATGTATTCTTCCGACCTTTAAACCTTTTTCAATGAGTGCATCTGCTAATTCATCCGCATTCTTTTTTGTGTTTGTAAAAACAATGGCTAAAAAAGGATTAAAATCCTTAAGCATATCATGAACAAGTTGTTTCTTATCGCGATGTCTAACTGGAACAAGAATATGTTCAATCTTTGCTGCAGTCGCTTGTTTAGGAGCTACATGTGTAAATTTTGGATTTGCCAAGTATTTTTTCAAAAATGGTTTTAGCTTTTCTGGAATAGTCGCAGAAAAAACCAAGATTTGTAATTGTTCAGGCATTTGCCCTGCAACCATATCCACATCTTTTATAAATCCCATATCTAAGATCATATCTGCTTCGTCAACCACAAATGAACGAACCCGATTGATAACTAGTGCGTTTTCTTTTACGAGGTCATTTATTCGCCCCGGTGTACCTACAACGATTTGTGGTTGGGTTTTTAATTTTTCTATTGTTCTTTGTTTGTCTGTACCACCTATAAAAAGCTTTGCAGATATATTATCTGGTGAAAAAGAAATTAGTTTTCCAACCTCATTGTAAATTTGTGATGCTAATTCTCTTGTCGGAGCCGTTATAACGACTTGTACTTCTTGTCGATCAGTATCAACTTGATTAATTAATGGTAGTAAGTAAGCATGTGTTTTTCCTGTACCAGTTTGAGATTGCCCAATCGCACTTTCACCTCTTAAAATAGAGGGAATTAATCGCTCCTGTATCTCAGTTGGCTCAAAGAATTTTAATTCTTTTGTGATCGCTTCTATAATAAAAGGCTTTAATGAAAAACGCTCAAATTTTGTTTGTTCCATCCGTATCTCTCCTTTTTGATAAAGTTCTTATTTTATACATAAATCGACACTTTATCAGTCCATCATTAGATTATACCTTATTGAATAAAAAACTCAAATTATGTAAAACATTTTTTCATTTTTTTATATAACAGAAACCAATTGACGTTTAAATGCATAGTCTAAAACAGGGTAATGAACTTTGAAAGGAGGAATTTTAATGTTTCAGCAAAGACCGATGCCTCCTATGAATTCCAGAGGTTACTTCCCACAACAAGGGCAATTTCCGATGGGACGACAAGTAAATCCAGGCTCATTCATGGGCAGAGGACAATTAGGGTCGCAAATGGCTGCTAGAGGTGCAGGTGGTGGCGGTGGATTAAAAGGTATTCTTTCAAAAATACTGCCGGGCTCACAAGGTGCAGCTGGAGGAGGGATAAACCCCCAAAGCTTTATTGGTGGTGCAAATGCTGCTTCAAATGCAACTAGAGCCACCGGATCTCTACAAGGGCTGATGAATCCTTCAAACATTTCAGGAATGCTTGGTAATGTGCAACGTGTATTAGGAATGGCACAGCAGGTAACACCAATGGTCCAACAATACGGTCCATTAGTAAAGAATCTTCCGGCTATGGTAAAGATTTATCGTGAGCTAAACAGCAGTAATGATAATGAGTCAAATGAATCCACAAATGAAACAGCACAAGCAGCTACTGTTACAGAACAGTCGAATCAGCCAACAAATCCAAACGTTAGTAAAAAAACATCTAAAAAAGAGTCTCCAAGTATATCTGAAGAAGTTATGCAATCAACTGAAACCAAAAAGCGTAAACCAATGCCAAGAAGCTCTCAGCCAAAAATGTATATCTAATATTCCTCTTTGTATTCTTTCCTGAATTTCGTTATAATATTAAGAGATTGTGAGACATAAGAGCCGTTTAGCGGCTTTTTTTTCAGTAGAAGCAGGGGACAAAGGGTCAATCATTTGTCAGCTCTCTATTTGATCTCTTAAGGAGGCAATATAATGGATATAATTAAAATCGCTCCACGCGGTTATTGTTATGGTGTTGTCGATGCAATGGTTATTGCAAAAAATGCAGCATTAGATAAATCTTTACCTAGACCTATCTACATTTTAGGAATGATTGTTCATAATAAACATGTAACAGATGCCTTTGAAGAGGATGGCATTATTACTTTAGATGGGGAAAACCGCTTAGAAATCTTAGAAAAGGTTGATAAAGGAACGGTTGTATTTACTGCCCATGGAGTTTCACCTGAAGTAAGAAAGCTTGCTAAGGAAAAAGGACTTGTTACTATTGATGCCACATGTCCAGATGTTTCTAGAACACATGACCTTATTCGTGAAAAAAAAGCTGAAGGGTACAACGTGATTTATATCGGCAAAAAAGGACACCCTGAGCCAGAAGGTGCTGTCGGGGTGGCACCAGAAATTGTGCATCTTGTCGAATCGGTTGAAGATGTGGAACAGCTCTCTCTTGAAAATGAAAAACTGGTCGTTACGAATCAAACAACAATGAGCCAATGGGATGTTGCCGACATTATGGAAAAAGTAAAAGAAAAATTTCCGCATGTTGAAATTCATCGTGAAATTTGCTTAGCTACTCAGGTCCGTCAAGAAGCTGTTGCTGAACAAGCAACAGAAGCAGATTTAACAATTGTTGTAGGTGACCCGAAAAGTAATAATTCAAATCGATTAGCACAAGTATCTGAGCAAATTGCCGGTACAAGAGCATATCGAATCTCAGATATAAGTGAACTTAAACTCGAGTGGTTAAAAGATGTGAAAACTGTTGCAGTAACTGCAGGAGCATCCACTCCAACGCCTATTACAAAGAAGGTTATTCAGTTCTTAGAGCAATATAATCCGGAGGACGAATCAACATGGAGTTTGGATCATAAAGTTCCATTATCTAAGATCCTCCCAAAAGTAAAGGTGAAAAATTCTTAATATAAGAAACAAAAACCCATTCAGAAATGAATGGGTTTTTTCTTATTCTATACAAATTTAAATGGATTTGTATCAACCTGAGATCCAAAGACCTTCACATCAAACTTTTCGTTCAAGCATAATTCTCCTAATTTTTTAGAAACTCCATCAATCATCACTTTTTCCACATGATGACCTGGATCTATAACATTTAAATCCATCATCATAGCATCATGGGCAACATGGAAGTAAAGATCTCCCGTAACATAAACATCTGCACCTTTAAATTTTGCCTGTTGGATATATTTATTACCATCTCCACCCAAAACGGCAACTTTTTTTATTTTCGCATCTGGTTTCCCTACCATTCTTACTCGTTCAACATGCAAAGAGCTTTTAACAAGTTCAGCAAACTCTTGAAGGGTTAGTTCCTTATTTAATTTCCCAATTCGCCCTAGGCCCAGAATTTCTCCCTTTTGTTCTACAGGATAAATATCATAAGCTACTTCCTCATAAGGATGTGATTTCAACATAGCTTGAATGACCTTTTTTTGTATTGACAGAGGGAAAATGGTTTCAATTCTGTGTTCGTCTACATACTCAAGTTTGCCCTTTTCGCCTATGAATGGATTTGCCTGATCTAGAGGCAAAAAGCTTCCCTCTCCTTTAGCTGAAAAAGAACAGTGACTATAGGCACCGATATGACCAGCTCCTGCACTTCCTAACGCATCTCTCACTACTTTTTCATGGGTACCAGGTACAAACACCACCAGCTTCTTTAATTGATCCTCATACGTAGGAACAAGCACTTCTAAATTGGTTAATTGCAATGCTTCTGCTAATAAATCATTAACCCCGCCAACTGCTACATCCAAATTAGTATGTGCAGCATACAACGCAATGTTGTGTTTGATACACTTTTCAAGCATTCTTCCATAAGTGGTTTCAGTTGATAGGGTTTTAATTGGTCTAAAAATCGGAGGATGATGAGCAATTATTAAATCAACATTTTGATCGATCGCTTCATCAATGACAGATTCAACTACATCTAATGTGATCATTACATTTTTGACTTTTTTGTTTAAACTACCAATTTGAAGCCCAATTTTATCTCCTTCAACAGCATATGCTTTTGGAGAGAATGCCTCAAATAATTGAATGACTTCATAACCATTTGGTATTTTAGTCATATGGTAAGAACCTCCTCCACCAGCTTCATTTGCTTTATTATTTCTTGATATTTCTCATTATTTTCATATGTATGTCCAGCTTCTTCAAGTTTCGCAATGATGGATTTCCAATGTTGATATTCCCCAGACCATTTTTTTTGAAACGTTTCTGATTTCTCCTTAGCTAAAATTGGTCCTAATAGCAGTCCTGCTTCATAAGAATAATGATTATATGGACGCTTTGCTTCACCTTTCTCCGCTATTAGTACTTCGTAAAGCTTTTCATCTTCCTCTAAAATTTCTTCTTCAATAAGCTCCCATCCGTTTTCTACTAACCACTCACGTATATAAATGGCATGAATGTTAGGCTGAAGGATTAAACGGGTAACATCTGTTAATTTTGATTTTCCTTCCTCTAATATCTTTTTAATTAGAGCACCACCCATTCCTGCAATGGTAATACAGTCAACAGGCTCACCGTCCTCTATTACTGAAAGTCCATCACCTTGTCTTACAGATATTACATTAGAAAGATTACATTTCATTACCTGATTTTTAGCAGATAAAAAAGGACCATCTGTAATTTCCCCGGCAATCGCAGCCTTAGCCTTTCCTTGTAAGATAGAGTAACAAGGTAAATAAGCATGATCCGAGCCTATATCAGCAAAGATCGCATCTTTTGGAACATAAGATGCAACTGTTTCAAGTCTTTTTGAAAGCTTTAATTCATTCATAAAGTTAGTCACCACAATTCGTTATTCTACATTTTCTTGGACATCATTAGCTTGTCCAAAAGCTCCTAATTAAAAGTATAAAAAAAGTCCTTCACAGATGCAAAGGACTTCTTTATTTGTAGGTTATTTAATTTGAGATACCCATTCAGCCATTTCGTCCAGCTTTTCATCTGGAACAAGACCAGCAGGCATAATTCCTCTACCTTCTTTAAGTGTTGTTTTAATATCATCTACACTTAGTTTCTCACCAACGCCTACAAGTGCAGGACCAGCTCCACCCTCATAGTTTTGTCCATGACATGAAATACAATTTTGTTGGTAAATTTCTTCCGGTGTAGCGTTTGCAACATCTTCGGTTTTTGGTTCTTCTTCTCCGCCACTAGCTAGTTCTTCATGATCGCCAATACCTTTAAAAGATAAAAGGAACATAAGGCCGATTCCTAGCACAGCAATTAATAAAAATGGAATAAGTGGATTGCGATTCATCATGTAACCTCCCTTATGTAAATAGTGAGCCTTTTCATCAGTGGCAACATATCATTGCCGTCTAATGATGAGTAGAATTATCGTCTGTCTTACGAGCAGTCCCCTCCGATAATTCTTTTATCTACTTTCATTTAGCTTTGTTATTTTGATGGATGATTTTCTTCTCCATGGGTGGTCGCTGCCCATTGGAATACTTTCGATCATCAACATATAGTCAAAATGAACAATATAGCTACATTTCATAGGGTTCTACTGCCCGGTACTGCTTGATAATCAACATAAGTACTATTTTTATAAACAATCTCTATTTTACTGTAATTTTTGAAATAGGAAAAGACCTATCTTTTAACATCTCCATGTTTTTCACACTTTAGACAAAAAACAGACAATAGTTATATGTAAGCGTAATTCTTTGTTGACATTATATCCAGTAAATACTTTCAAAATATAATACTTAACATAACGATGAAGAGGGCTATAATACCACTTACAAGCAGATAATAGATTCGAAATAACTTCCCAATTACAACCCAGAGCATACAATTACAAACAACTGTCAGTACAACCCAAAGCTCAGTCCCTTTCACAGCAAAATCTACAATTGTTATGGAACTAATTAATAGTTGCACAAGTGTGATTACTAACGGAATTTGAAATGCAGCTTTTTTTCTAATTACGTAAGCGGTAACAAGTCCAGAAGCTAAAACAAATATTCCTGCTGTAACTGTTTGCAAAACAAAAGACAATTCAGTAAAATAGGTGACAAGAAGAGTACAAAGAAGAAGAAAACTAAGAATACCAATTCCAATAAACGCCACATTAGGTCTCTTTGTTTTTTCTACTGGTTGTCCCTTTTCATCATGGGAGCCTTCTGTATAGAGGGCAAGTAAAAAATTACAGTAAGTGTCAGGAAGCAACTTACTTTCTTTCCAA
Organism: Bacillus sp. AFS040349; assembly: GCF_002577655.1. Lineage (NCBI taxonomy): Bacteria > Bacillati > Bacillota > Bacilli > Caryophanales > Bacillaceae > Bacillus > Bacillus sp. AFS040349. The sequence continues at coordinate 15,941 of NZ_NUMC01000060.1, forward strand.
TATTTAATCTCGTTAACAATAATGTCTTTCTTTTCTCTATTCATGTAGTCATCCTTAAAAAGTTGTTTCCTTTATTTTAAAAAGGAAAACTGGACTTGTAAATGAAAAATTTAAAGATCCTTTTGCACAAGAAAAAAAGACGGACAATTGTGTCCGCCCCTTATCCTATTCTAAGAAATCCTTTAGACGTTTACTGCGGCTAGGATGACGTAACTTACGAAGCGCTTTTGCTTCTATTTGTCGAATACGCTCGCGTGTTACACCAAATACTTTTCCAACCTCTTCAAGAGTTCGTGTTCTTCCATCATCAAGACCAAAGCGCAGGCGCAATACGTTTTCTTCACGGTCTGTTAATGTATCTAACACATCTTCAAGTTGCTCTTTTAATAATTCATAAGCAGCATGTTCAGAAGGTGAGGTAGCATCCTGATCCTCGATGAAATCTCCTAAATGTGAATCATCTTCTTCACCGATTGGAGTTTCTAATGACACAGGCTCTTGAGCAATCTTCAGAATTTCTCTTACCTTATCAGGAGTTAGTTCCATATCTTCTCCAATTTCTTCTGGAGTTGGTTCTCTACCTAGATCCTGTAATAATTGACGTTGAACACGAATTAATTTATTAATTGTTTCAACCATATGAACCGGAATACGGATTGTTCGGGCTTGGTCTGCAATTGCACGTGTAATTGCTTGACGAATCCACCAAGTAGCATACGTACTAAATTTATAACCTTTTTCATAGTCGAATTTTTCGACAGCCTTCATTAACCCCATATTACCTTCTTGAATTAAATCTAAGAATAACATCCCACGACCAACATAGCGCTTAGCAATACTAACTACTAAACGAAGGTTAGCTTCAGCAAGTCTACGCTTTGCTTCTTCATCGCCTTCCTCAATACGCTTAGCTAAATTAATTTCTTCATTAGCTGATAATAAATCAACACGGCCAATTTCTTTCAGATACATTCTTACAGGGTCATTTATTTTAACTCCAGGTGGAACACTTAAGTCATTTAAATCAAATTCTTCTTCCTTAGCAAGATCTTGAATATTTGGATCAGCATCTTCACCTGCTTCACCAATTAGTTCAACACCTTGTTCACCAAGAAACTCATAATACTCATCCATTTGGTCTGATTCGATTTCAAAGTTAGACATACGTTCTGCAATTTCTTCATACGTCAAAACTCCACGTTTTTTCCCAATTTCAGTTAACTGATCTTTCACCTGTTCAAAGGTTACTTCTGTTTCATGGGTTTGTTTATCAGCCATAGGATCCCCTCCTTCCAGACTTACCATCGTAAGAAAAGCATTTGGATTACTGTTTTTTTGTTAGTATTCCTATATTTAAGATGATTTGGACTTTAATGAACCACATCATCAATTGCTTACTTATTATGATTTTAGAGCTTGTTTTAATTGAATAATTTCCATTGCAATTTGAGCTGCTTCTGTAAATTGCTTGTTTCGTTCAGCTTCATTTTTTTCAACTTCTTTTTCTTTTATCATTAACATTTTTTGATGATTCAACACCTGTTTTATATAATCTGATAACTCCTGTTCACTTACTTCAGAGTTTAAGGTGATCATCGCAATGTTGGATACGGTATGTTGTAATTCAGGATTTGGTAATCTAGAAAGAAAAGAACTTACATTTTCTTCATTTCCTTCCTCATAAAAACCATATAAATAAGTAACAATTGCCTTGTGTTCTTCAATATTAAACTGAAGACCAAGCCGATCTAGTACCTTTTCAGCAATATCTTTACTTCTTAGCATATGTGCTATCAACAATCTTTCAGCCGTATGAAATGCTGGTAATAACCGTTTAGATTGAATAGGCACTCTTTTGGGCTGCTGCTGAGACATTTTGTTTTGCTGCTGCAGAGGCTGCTGCTTACTTATTTGTTTTTCCTTTTGAAATGTTTGCTCCTTCAATACATCCATTGATAAATCAAATTCCGAGGATAATTGTTTTAAGTAAATTTCTTTTTCAACAGCATTCTCTATTCTAGATAGTTCGGAAAGAACAGAATCTATATACTGAAGTCTTTCCCCCTCATTATGAAGATTTTTGCCTCTTCGATAATAAGTCATCTTAAACGTCATAATCGGTACACTTGCCCCTATTACATCATGTTTAAACTTCTCTTCTCCGAACTTTTTGATGTAGTCATCAGGGTCCATACCATCTGGAATCATCGCAACTTTTATGTTACATCCTGCTGCCTTTAATATCTTAGAGGCTCTCATTGTTGCCTCAATTCCAGCAGAATCAGAATCATAACATATTATAACTTCAGACACATTTCTTCGTATGATTTTTGCCTGTTCTTCTGTTAGAGATGTTCCCATCGTTGCAATGGCCTGTTGTACTCCAGCACGTGTTGATGAAATAACATCTGCAAATCCTTCAAATAGGACAACTTGTTGATTTTTACGAATATGTAATCTTGCACGGTGAAAATTATAAAGCAGCTTGCTTTTATTAAAAATTTTCGTCTCTGGGCTATTTAAGTATTTTGGTTTTTCGTCACCAAGCACTCTTCCGGAAAAGGCAATTGTATTACCATGATGATCCATAATCGGGAACATGATTCGATTCCTAAAACGATCAAAGAATTCGTTGTCAGAGTTGTTTTTTTTAACAAGTAACCCTGCTTCCTCCATTAATGATAGGTCAAACCCTCTTTTATCTAAGAACTTTGATATAAAATCCCAAGAATCTAAAGAATAACCAATTTCAAATGCATCGATTGTTTCTTTTGTAAATCCTCTGTTCAGTAAGTAATCTAAAGCAGGTTGACCTTCCTTTGTATTTACTAACAAATGGTGGTAAAATTTCTTTAACAGCTCATGTGCTTCGACCATTTTGTCTGTACTTTTCGAAGCAACTTTCCCTTGATTTTGATCAACTGGCGAAATGGAAGGCAAATCGATTCCAGCCTTGTCTGCTAAATGCTGTGCTGCTTCTATAAATGTATATCCCTCATGTTGCATAAGAAAAGAATAGACATTACCTCCAGCACCACATCCAAAGCAATGGAATATTTGCTTATCAGCTGAAACAGAGAACGAAGGTGACTTTTCACCATGAAATGGACATAACCCAAAATAGTTCCGTCCTTGTTTCTTCAATTGAACATATTCACTTATCACATCAACAATGTCAGAAGTTCTTTGTATTTTTTCGAGTAATTCCTCGGGAATTCGATTTCCCATGCTAACAACTCCGTATTACAGATATTCGATATTTATTCAAGTTCTCCTGCATGTTTCGACAAAATTTTTTCTAAATTTGTGATAAAATTTAAAGTATCATCATCTGTAAACTTTTTTGGACCTTTCGTATATTTGCCACTTTTTCTTTCCACAGCAGACAAATATCGAAATTGAAGAGCTGTATCAATATTAGCTTCAGTATATCGTTTTCCCCTTGGGGTAATAAAAATAACATCTTTTCTTATTAATAAGCCCGCTAACCCAATGTCTTGCGAAATAACAATGTCGTTTTTATTGACGTGGTTTATTATGTATAAATCAGCTTCTTCTTTACCCGTGTCAACAAAAACCCATTCCATAAGTATTACCTGTTGTATGGTTATAAGAAGCAACAAATATGACATGAATGTTATACTTTCCCGCAAGATCCATAATTTCCACTTTAACTGGACATGCATCAGCATCTACATAATTTTTTTTATTTTTTTCGTCATATTTCTCTATTCTACATCACTCCGAAAATTCCTTCTTATTTCACACCTTTGATCGTTTACTATTCAAGAGAACTTTCTAAAATTCCTTTTGTCGAAAATTTTTTTATATAATATCTTGACAGTTTACAATTAATAGTCTATTCCCATATGTCAAGTTCTAAACCTAAAAAAAGTATTTTTCATCACAATTTTTTATTATAATACAAAGGTTCATAAATTTCTATTGTTTTTTTGTCGTAATCAATCGTAAAATATCACCATTTGACAAATGAAACCAAGAACACGAAGGAAAAGGATGACTATTACAGCCACCCCTTGGAATTTATTCCCTTTCCTAATCTTTAATTTTGGTTATTCATAAAGTTAGCAATAATATTTGCTGTTTCCTCAACCGCCTTATTTGATACATCCACAACCTTACAGCCTATTTTGTCTACCACTTTATCAAAATAATTCAATTCCTCTTTAATGCGATCGATATTTGCATAAAAGGCCTCATCATTTAAGCCTAATGATTTTAACCTTTCTTTACGGATATTGTTTAATTTCTCCGGCATGATACGCAATCCGATACATTTTTGTGCTGAGACCTTATAAAGCTCTTCAGGTGGCTCTACTTCTGGAACAATCGGTACATTTGCCACTTTGAACCGCTTATGAGCTAAATACTGAGAAAGTGGAGTTTTAGAAGTCCTTGACACACCTATTAAAACAATATCAGCCTTTAGTATTCCTCTTGGGTCACGGCCATCATCGTATTTAACAGCAAATTCAATAGCTTCAACCTTTTTAAAATAATCATCGTCTAACTTTCGTACTCTTCCTGGCTCATATTTTGCAGTTATCCCATAAGAAGTTTCCATCTTATCAATAAGGGGACCAATGATGTCATAATAAACAACACCTTGTCTTGTTGCTTCTTCAATGAGAAATTCTCTTAATTCTGGTACAACTAATGTGAAGCACACAATAGCTTTTTCCTGCTTTGCCAACGAAAGAACCTCAATAATTGTTCCTCTATCCTCAACGTAGGGAATTCTTTTGATTTTCGTATTTGCTGATGCTCCATTAAATTGACTTGCCGCTGCCTTAACTACTAGTTCAGCAGTTTCACCTACAGAGTCCGAAACTACATAAATCAATTGATAACTCATATTCTATTCCCCATTTCAACAGTTAGCTATATATTATTCATTAAGAAAGCTAACAAGTATTTTCGTCATATTTGTTTTCGTAATTCTCCCAATAACTTCAAGACCTTGCTCTGTATCTTTTACAACTGGTAAACCGTCAATTTGTTTTTCTATGAGAACTTGAGCTACGTCTATAATATAATCTTCAGGCCTACAAACAGTTATATTTGGCATTCGTGTCATGATAATGTTTACCGGGATCGTCGTAAGTTCCTGCTTTCCAATGCTTGTTCGAAGTAAATCCTTTCGAGAAAGAACTCCTATTAAGTGCGATTGTTCATCAACTACAAATAGTGTTCCAACATCTTCTAGGAACATCATACAAATGGCATCATAAACAGAAACATTAACATTTACAACAATTGGAATGGACTGATAGTCTTTAACTTGAAGACCCTTTAGCTCTTCCATAATCAAATGGGTATTTGTTTTACCTGTGAAATAATATCCTACACGTGGTCGTGCCTCTAGATATCCAGCCATTGTCAAAATAGCTAGATCCGGACGAAGAGTAGCTCTCGTTAAGTTCAATTGATCAGCAATTTGTTCACCTGTAATTGGACCATTAGCTTTAACGATTTCAACAATTTGTTCTTGCCTTTTATTTAATTCTATAAGACTCACCGCCTTACTATTAGATATGTATTATTTCATTATGGCTTTTCCAAACATTTTGCAAGGTTGCTCATTTCCGCTAAATCAACCTTATACAGCGGTTCAAAGAACCTCTTAATAAGAACAATCTATATGAGATCTTAATTAATATAATAACATTAAACCTCATGTGTATAACACATTAAAAAATCAAATAAAACTTCAAATGGATTTATCCATATGTCGATTATATACTATCTACCTATAATGAAAAGATATTGTTTCCGCTTTAATACCTTTGTATCTAAAGAAAAAGGGCTGACAAAGTTAAGTCAGTCCCTTCATATTTGATCATTACTTTACTAAAATGACATTCATTTTTGCAAAGGATTCTATTAATTGAGATAGTTTGACCATTTGAGCCAGACGATTCGCCTTTACATTTTCATCATCTGACATTACCATTGTATGATCAAAATAATCAATAATTACCGGTTTCAATTCTGCTAAAATACCATAATTTTCTCGGATCTTTTCTACAGTTTTAAAGTTGTTTAACTGTTCAACCGCTTGAAGATATGCCTTATAAAGTGATCTCTCATGTTCACTTTCAAATAACTCTTCGTTAATATCTAAGTTATTCCCTTTTTTAGCAATATTCATCACACGAGCCAGTGCTTCAACAGTTTCTTTAAATTCAGGTTCAACCGAAGCCTCTTGAAGAACTTTAGCACGTGCAACAAGTGAATTTACTTCAAGTATAGATGATTCTAAAACTGCATCGTTTAAGTCATAACGAATGTTTTCTTCAGCTAAACGATATTTTAATCTTAGTCTAAAGAATGATTGTAATTCTTCTTTCGCTTCAGTAGAACCTTTATCACCATAAAAAGATAGTGCTAGCTCAAATAACTCCGGCAAAGCAATTGTCCATTGCTTCGATAAAAGAATTTGAATAATTCCGCTTGCCTGCCTTCTTAAAGCATACGGGTCCTGTGACCCGGTTGGGATTTTGCCAATGGAGAAAAATCCAACAATTGTGTCTAATTTGTCTGCTAATGCAACAATTGCCCCAACATTTGAAGCAGGTGCTGCATCCTCAGCGTGCCTCGGCATATAGTGTTCGTTAATAGCTCTAGATACTTCTTCCGTTTCACCGCTTAGTCTCGCATACTTTTCACCAATTTTCCCTTGAAGCTCAGGGAACTCATATACCATATGTGTAACCAAGTCAAACTTACAAATAGACGCAGCTCTTTCCACGTCTTGCTTTTCATTTGAAGGTACTTGAAGTAGGTCTGCTAATTTGCCAGAAAGGCTTACAATTCGTTTCACCTTTTCTCCTAAAGTTCCTAACTCCTCATGGAAAACAATTTTATCAAGTTTTTTTACGGCATCCCCAATATTGAGTTTCTGATCTTCTTTATAGAAGAAATTTGCATCAGAAAGGCGCGCACGTAACACTTTTTCATTACCTCTTGCAACATTTTCAAGATGGTTTTGATCACCGTTTCTTACCGTAATAAAATAAGGCTGTAATTCTCCGGCTTTGCTTCTTACCGGGAAATAACGCTGATGCTCCTTCATCGTTGTAACCAACACTTCATCTGGTAACGATAAATATTCTTGTTCAAACTTACCAAACAAAGCGGTTGGGTATTCAACAAGATTGTTTACTTCCTCTAACAGGTCCTCATCAACCGGGATGACCCAGTTATGTTCTTGTTCGAGATCTGATAGCTGCTGACTTATTGCTTCTTTTCTTTTTACAGGATTTGCAATGACGAATTGTTCTAGTAATACTGTTTCATACAATGAAGGCATCGCAATTTCAACTTTCTCTCCTAGAAAACGATGACCATATGTATATGAATCTGTTTTTACCCCAGTAATTTCAAAAGGAATCACTTCTTGTCCAAATAAGGCTACAAGCCATTTAATTGGTCGGATATATCGTAATTCCTGGCTTCCCCAACGCATGTTTTTTGGGAATGTTAATCCCGTTATTAATTGTTTAGCCTCTGTTAATAATGTTTTTGCTTCTATTCCTTTTGTAAATTTTTGAACGTGAACATATTCAACGCCATTAATTTCCTTAAAGTAGATATCCTCAATAGAAGCACCTTGTCCTTTTGTAAAGCCTATTGCAGCTTTTGACCAGTTGCCATTCTCATCAAGAGCAATCTTTTTAGCAGGTCCTTTTGCTTCTTCTTCAATATCTGGCTGTTTTTCTAGCACATCTTTTATTAATACAGCTATACGACGGGGAGTGGAATACGTTCTCACTTCGCCATGTGATAATTGTTTTTCATCAAGCCATTTTGTTAATTTGTCTGCAAATTGATTCATTGCATCTGTCACATAATGTGCAGGCACTTCTTCTAAACCAATCTCTAATAATAAATCTTTCTTACTCATGATTTACTCCTCCTTCCTGTTGTAACATAGGGAAGCCTAATTTTTCGCGTTCTTCATAAAATGTTTTTGCGACTTTTCTAGCTAAGTTTCTTACACGGCCGATATAGCCTGTTCGCTCAGTAACAGAGATCGCTCCTTTTGCATCTAAAAGATTAAATGTATGAGAGCATTTTAAAACATAATCATATGCAGGATGGACAAGACCCTCATCCATCTGTCTCATCGCTTCTTTTTCATAGGTAGAGAACAGATGAAAAAGCATATCCGTATCAGATGTTTCAAAGGTATATTTTGAATGCTCATACTCAGGCATTAAAAAGATATCGCGCACTGTGTATCCATCCGTCCACTCTAAGTCAAATACATTTTCTTTATCTTGAATATAAGATGCCAGCCTTTCAATACCATACGTAATTTCAGCTGAAACTGGCTTACATTCTAACCCGCCAACTTGCTGGAAATAAGTAAATTGAGTGATTTCCATTCCATCTAACCATACTTCCCAACCTAAACCAGCACATCCAAGTGAAGGGTTTTCCCAGTTATCCTCAACAAAGCGAATATCATGCTCTAATGGATTAATTCCTAATGCACGTAACGAATCAAGGTAAAGCTCTTGAATATTGTCTGGTGAAGGCTTCATTATCACTTGAAATTGATGGTGTTGATAAAGTCTGTTAGGGTTTTCCCCATAACGTCCATCAGCGGGTCTTCTAGATGGTTCAACATAAGCCACCTTCCATGGCTCTGGTCCAATACTTCTTAAGAACGTATAAGGACTCATAGTACCTGCACCTTTCTCAGTATCATATGCTTGCATAAGCACACAGCCTTGATCAGACCAATGCTTTTGCAATGTTAGAATCATATTTTGAATATTCATCTTCATAAACCTCCATTATTTTTTAAAAAACAAGTTTTTGCTCTAGGGTTAAACGGCCTGGCTTATGTGATGTTTCTATTAAATACTAGAAGTACACCAGTTTTGGTAACACTCTTTAAAATTAAAAAAGCTCCCGTCCCTATGTCAAACTAATGACATAGGGACGGGAGCTAGCCCGCGGTTCCACCCTAATTGCTTATATGTATAAGCCACTTTAAATTAGTATGCTCCAGAATGCCTTTCATTACGGATCAATCCTTAGCTTTCACCATCCTAAGGTCGCTATCATTGAGGTTTCGTAATTACTTCTTTCCTTCAACGCAACAATTGTTAAATTATATTTGCATCTTAATTGAAAATTGTTCTAATGTCAACAACGTCCTTCTATAACTTTCCCTTTAAAGAATCCATTTGATCTAAAAAACGCTTTGATTTAATTGTAAGACCTGTATATTCCTGATAATAGGAGTTGATGACCATTTTCAATTCATTCTTCGTCTCCTGTTTAACAGAAATATTTCCTAATCGGTTTAAATCAAAATAATAAAATAGACGGAGGAGCTTTACTGTCATCGGTGATATCTGTAATCGATAAGGATCATTTTCAAAACATCGATGACATAAAAAACCTCCCTCACGTATGGAAAAATGAAATGTTCCATCTTTTTGACCACAAATAGAACAAGCATTAAGCTGCGGTTGCAACCCTAACACTGGCAACATCTTCATTTCAAAAATATGAATCAGAATATCCGGGTCTACATCTTCATCTAGAAATTGAAGGGTTTGTTTTAATAATTCAAACAAAAAAGGGTTTCTGTCTAGATTATCAGTACTTTTGTCTAGTAACTCAGCTAGGTATGAAGCATATGCTGTTAAAAAAATATCTTCTCGAATACTTCTAAATGACAAAATTGTTTCTCCCTGCTGCAAACCACCTAAACCACTGGATTTTTGAAACAAAAACGTCCCATACGTAAAAAGTTGGGTAATTGACGTAAGGCGACTATTAGGTTTCTTAGCGCCCCTTGCCATAACCCCAACTTTTCCAAGTTCTCTCGTATATAATGTTATTATTTTGTTTGTTTCACCGTAATCGGTAGAACGTATAACAATTCCTTCACATTTTTGAAGCAAATTTCCCCTCACCTTTCAAAGGTTCAGGCAAGATCAGGAAATTGGAAAATCTAGTTCAGCTAGTTCATCATCTTGAGAATCGGGTCCTTCATCATTCTCCTTTTCTAACTCTTTAAAAAGAAGATACGTATCAATACTACCTGTTTGCGAAAAAACCTTCCAGGTAAAATCCAACATATAAACCCCACCTTTCAGTTGTTAAGACTAGCAAGCAATAAATCCAATTTCTTTATAGTTATCTTGACCTTATTTTCTTCATTTCATGTTAAACAATTTTTACTAATGCTTTTCATGAATACGATTATTTTTTTGTTATTGTTTCATCCTAAACGCTTTAGTATTCATCTTCTCTAAATCCATAATCACGAAGCTGTGAAGCTTTATTTCGCCAATCTTTTTGCACTTTTACCCAAAGCTCTAAAAACACTTTAGATCCTAACAATGCTTCAATATCGACTCGTGCTCTTTGACCTACTTCTTTTAGCATGCTCCCACGTTTACCAATTACAATACCTTTTTGCGAATCACGCTCGACAATTATCGTTGCACCAACATATATTGCAGCATTGTTTTCACGGCGCTCAAGTGTATCCATTACCACTGCAATGGAATGTGGAATTTCTTCTCTTGTTAAATGTAAAACCTTTTCTCGTATTAGCTCTGTAATAATAAATCGTTCCGGGTGATCTGTCACTTGGTCTTCCGGGTAGTATTGCGGCCCTTCCGGTAGGACAGCTTCGATCTGTTGCAGTAACGTATCAATATTGTTTCCCTGCAGTGCTGAAATGGGAACAATTTCTTTAAAAGGATATAACTCTTTATATTTTTCAATGAGAGGCAGCAGTTGATCAGGATGGATTTGATCTATTTTGTTAATAATTAGAAAAACAGGTGTGTTTGTTTGCTTTAACTTCTCAATGATGAATTCATCACCACGTCCATACCCTTCTTCTGCATTAATCATAAATAAAATTAAATCAACCTCTTTTAACGTGTTTTGTGCTACTTTCATCATAAAATCGCCAAGCTTATGTTTTGGCTTATGAATTCCTGGGGTGTCAATAAAAATTGTTTGAGAATGATTCGTTGTATAAACCCCTTGAATTTTATTACGAGTTGTTTGCGGCTTATCACTCATAATAGCAATTTTTTGACCAATCACCCTGTTGATAAAAGTAGATTTTCCTACGTTTGGTCTTCCTATTATTGATACAAATCCTGATTTGAAAGATTGATTATGATTCATGTAAATCCTCCGCCGAAAAAGCTCCTGGTAGTAATTCACTAACTGTAAGTTCTGAAACATCACCTTGGAGGTTCGTTAATACAACCTTCATATCTTTTGGACAAAGCTCAGCAATAACTTGACGACAAGCACCACAAGGTGGAACAGGTCTAACGGTATCTGCTGCAACAGCTATAGCTGTATATTCTTTGTCACCTTCTGAATATGCTTTGAATATTGCTGTTCTCTCAGCACAATTACACATGCTGTAAGCAGCATTTTCAATATTACAGCCTTTATAAACTTTTCCATCCTTTGTTAATAAAGCTGCACCTACTTTAAACTTTGAGTAGGGAGTATAAGCCATTTCCCTTGCTGCTTTCGCTTCTTCGATGAGTTGTTCAATGTTCACTAAATCTTTCTTCCTTTCTCTAAGAGAATGACTAATTCTCTCTTTTATTTTACCTAATTTCCGGTTAAATTTCACGCCTAATTCAAACTTTGTAATTTAATTGTAAGAATTTTCGGACAGTGTATTTAATACACTAAAAGGTTTGTCTTTAAAGATAAAAATCTTTTTTCAGTGAAAGAGGCCTGATTTAAAATGGGTAAGCTATCTCGCTTCGACAGCTCATAGCTATAAAAATAATTTAAGATGACTCCATATAATAATTACACCAATTATAACCGAAAGAAACGCATATACCAAAACCGCTCCAGCCGCAGCATCTTTTGCTGCTTTTGCAAGCGGATGATAATCTGGTGTAATTAAATCTACAACATGCTCTAAAGCGGTATTGATCAATTCTAACGAAAGCATACCACCGAGCAAAAACAAGAGAAGGACCCATTCAAATGTTGTAAACCCAAGAATCATTCCCACTATCAGCATGATGAAGGAGATAGAAACATGGATTTGAAAATTCCTCTCGGATTTAAAGGTTTGAGTAATACCGGACCAGGCATATATAAAGCTTTTAAAAAAACGCTTCCATTCAGATAGTTTCGGATCTTTTAAGTCCATATTGATTTAAAATATCCTTTTGTTTAGTAAACATCTCTTTTTCATCAGCTTCTGTCATATGATCATAACCTAAAAGATGAAGAAAACCATGTACGGCTAAAAACCCCAGCTCCCTCATAAATGAATGACCATATTCCTGAGCCTGTTCTTTGGCACGAGGAATCGATATAATGATATCTCCAAGCATTCTAGGCTGATCTATACCTACAATTTCAACCTCGCCTTCTCCCATCTCTTCTAAAGCAAATGAAATAACATCTGTAGGTTGATCTTTGTCTCGATATTCCCGGTTTACTTCTTGTATACGTTCATTTGTAACGAATGTGACTGAGATCTCAGCACCTTCTGTTATACCTTCTTGTTCAGCAGCAAACTGCAGGAGTTCTTCAACTGTATGTATTTCCTTTTCAGTTAATTCATTTGTTTCATCATGACTATCGATAGATAATCTCATTCTTTCTTCACCTTCTGTTTTTTTGTTAGTTCAGGGTACTCAATTCTAGAATGGAAAATTCCTTTTAATGACTCACAAAAAGACTTAGCAATAATATCCAGTTCCTTTAATGTTATATCACATTCATCTAACTGATTATCTTGTAATCGATCAGAAATTATTGACCTGACCAGCTTTTCAATCTTTTCAGGAGTAGGGTTTGACATAGAGCGTACTGCAGCTTCTACACTATCCGCAATCGAGATAATCGCAATTTCTTTTGTTTGTGGCTTTGGACCTGGGTAACGGAACTCCTCCTCATAGATGGAATCATTCGTTTGCTTAGCCTGATGATAAAAATACTTTAAAAGTGTTGTCCCATGGTGCTGTTCAGCTATGTCAACAAATTCCTTTGGCATTTTATGCTTTCTTAACATTTCCACGCCATCTGTAACATGGGAAATGATGATATTTTTACTAAGTTGTGCAGATAGCTTATTATGTGGATTTTCAATATTCATCTGATTTTCAATAAAATACTGTGGACGTTTTGTTTTTCCAATATCATGATAATAAGCAGCCACCCTTGCAAGAAGTCCATTTGCACCAATAGCTTCACAAGCAGATTCTGATAAATTAGCAACCATAACACTATGATGATATGTTCCTGGGGTCTCCGTTAAAATTTTCCTTAGTAAAGGGTGATTAGGATTGGCCAACTCAATTAGCTTCATCGTTGATAGTATGCCAAAACCTGTTTCAAAAAATGGCATAAAACCTATCGTCAATACCGAAGACACAAGACCTGACGCACATGCCATTACAAAATACGAGGATATTTCCATATTAGAATATCCACCATTACGAATAAGCATAATGGCTGTAAGAGCTAGCACATTGATTCCAGCAACAAATAAACCTGCCTGTAAGATTTTTGAACGCAGGTTATGTTCACCTAAAAACAACACCCCTGCAAGACAGCCAAAAAGATAATAAATTCCGATAGAAAAGTTAAAATTGCCTGTTATTCCTTCATTAAATATAACACTTCCACAAACAGCAAAGATCATACTAGTTAAAATGGCTAATCGTTCATTTAATAATAATTTAACCAGCATCACTCCCATTGCAACCGGAACGATATAACCAATATGTGTATAATCAATCTTTTGAAATAAGCTGACAATTTTCATTAATAAAATCGTAATAGCAAAGATTAAACAATATAATAACAAAGAATTGTTTTTTCTTGAAATCGGACTGTCTTTCTTTTCGAAAAAATAAACAACCGCAGCCAAAATTAGTAGAATAAATAAACCGAGTCCCAAAAATGGTTTAAAAGATTGATGATCATCTAATAAACCAACAAGGCCAAGTTTTCGATAAACTTCACGGTTAATGAGTTCATCTTCTTCTACTAAAATTTGCCCTTGTTTTATTTGCGCTTCTTTTACACTATCTACAGCTAACTGTCTTTGTTCTTCTGTTGCTTCAAGGTCAAACACATAGTTTGGCGTGATTGCAAATCTAGCAAGAGTTGTGGCTGATTCAGAAACTTCTGGTCGCAACGATGTATATTGGAGCTCATCCTCGACCTGCTTTTTTGCTTCTGTTAATTGAACAATAGGTATTTCTTTGCTCATTATATTATTCACAGCTGTTACAACAGCATCTTTCGCTAACTCAAGTTCATCTTCAGATGTTTCAACTAATGATACAAATGTGTTAGCCGGAATTTTCTTGTTAATCGATTCTGTTAATTTCCCTCTAATTTTCTCAACTTTCTCATTTGACGTTGTAGTTGAAGCACCCTCTTCATTGCCTTTTTCTTCTTCTTTTCTAACTTCTATTACAGTGTCAAAGATAGACGAAACAAGATCTACTTGCTTTTCTGAGATTTCCTTTTTTAAAACATACTGATCCTCTACTGAATCATATGCTTCCTGTTGTTTTCTTTCTGTCTCAACTTTATCTTCCACCGTTGTAGGAGCATAAATTGTCTGGTCTGAAACAGTAAAGAGCTCAATATCCAGCGTTTCGGGCTTTACATTACTATACAGAGCAACAAATAAGATAACGGCTAATATGCTGTACAAAAAAATATGTAGAAACTTGTAACTATTTAACTTATCTACCACTTTGTTCGTTCTTTTATTTTCCTTTGAATTGGCATTTTTTTTCTTCATGATTGGCACCACCCTCTAACAACCTTCCAAAGAAAAGCCGCTATAAACAATTCTCTACTACCATTATTCATTTTTATCGAAAAATGTTCAACTGTTAAGACAAAATATGACAAAAAAAGAACAAAAGTGCAAGCACTTTCATAAACAATACCTTAAAAAGGATAAAGGCGAAAGTGCCTTATGAATTAATAACTTATTCAATTAACTGATGCACAAATCTTAATCCTTACTTCAAAGAAAAATGACCCGATTAAGGGTGCTCGGGTCATTTTTCTTATTTTGAATTTTCATCATATGCCGAGATAATTTTAGCTACAAGTGGATGTCGAACAACGTCTGACTGCTCAAGAATCACAAATGATAATCCACTAACATTTGTGAGAATATCTTTTGCGGTAGCCAAGCCTGATTTGACTCCTTTTGGAAGGTCCACTTGAGTAATATCACCAGTTATAACCATTTTGGAGCCAAATCCCAGTCTTGTTAGGAACATTTTCATTTGCTCTGGCGTAGTGTTCTGTGCTTCGTCTAAAATGACGAAAGCATCATCCAATGTTCTACCTCTCATATATGCCAAGGGTGCAATTTCAATTGTCCCACGCTCAATCAGCCTTTGGGTATGCTCCATTCCCAATACATCATGAAGAGCATCATATAATGGTCTTAAATAAGGATCAACTTTTTCCTTTAAGTCTCCCGGTAGAAATCCTAAACTTTCTCCGGCTTCCACAGCTGGTCTTGTTAAAATAATGCGTTTAACAGAGCCAAGTTTTAATGCATTAACGGCCATTACTACAGCTAGATACGTTTTTCCCGTTCCTGCAGGGCCAATTCCAAAAACTAAATCCTTTTTTTGAATAGCAGAAATATATTGACGCTGACCTAAGGTTTTTACGCGTATAGACTTTCCTTTAGCCGTTTTTCCAATTTCCTGCATATAAAGATTTTCCAGCTGATCTAACTTTTGTTCTTTCGCCATATTAATGGCATAAATAATGTCTCTTTCACTTATGTTAATACCTTTTCTAATAATGAGAAGCAGTGATTTAAGAAGTTCATCGACGAGTTTAACATTCTCCGCACTTCCTGAAACATAAACTCCTTCTCCTCTTGTTACAATCGAAACATTTAAACCTTCTTCGATTCGTTTTAAGTGAAGATCATGGTTACCAAATAGAGCAATTGCTTCGTTTGGATTTTCTACTTGTTGATTCATTGTCACTAATTCTTCTGGCATTCTTTAATCTCCCTGAACAATTGGTGTGGTTTTTACAATATTTTCTATCGCTTGATAAAGAACTGTCAACTTAACTTTACCATTCTCATTCGATTGGTGCAAAACTTTTTCACCTATGACCTTTTCTTCTTCATCCAATTTGTCTTCAATATCTTTACGTCCTCTATCTAATGCAGCTTCTTTTGCTTGTTCAATACTATATTCTCTTTTTACCTGTTCCTTTTCACGATATGTTTCATTCACATAGGCAATAGGAAGTGTAAACTTTAAAAATTTGACATGATAAACATCATCTTCAACTTCAAAAGATTCAAATTTACTAGCTCCAAATCCCCATATTGGAATTCTAAATGAACCAAATTGAAGATAATGTTTAACTTTAGCTTCCCCAGTTAACACATCAAAAGTCGTTTTTAATGGAATTGTTATTGAAGATTTATACCAAGTTTCCCCGAATATCTCAGCCTTAGCAGCAACTTTCTTCTGTTCATCTTCTTTACCAATCAAACCGGATACCAATACCTGTCCCTTTGAAACATGTTCATTTAAGGTTGTTAGCGGTTGACCTTGTTCAACGAACATCTTTTTAATAACAGCTTCCTTCTGTGCCACAATATGTCTTGGACTTACTAACTCTTCTTCCTCAGGCTGATTTTTTTCTACAACTTTTAGATGATAGGTTGTACCTGTTAACTCTACTCCAACCCATGTAATTTGTTGTATATTATCTGTTAAAGTCTTTTGAATATCATCTGGATTTTCAACCAAGAATTGGAACTTTCCGGTTTTAACTCCGATACTAGATAATTCTTTTTTTATTAAGTGTTCTGTTTCAGGTGATGCACCTTCGACCTTTATTCCCCAAATCATATTAGATAAAACAAAAATGACCAGTAAAAATGCAAGTAATCCTAAAACAAAACCATTATTTTTCCATGACTTTTTAACGAAAAAAGGAAAGCCCAGCCTCTTTTCAAACCTACATTTACATTCATTTTTCTTTACAACAGCTCGTAAAGCATGTACATCTTGAAGGCGTATAAAAAAACTTAAACTTTCTGACTCATATCGTTTAACATTCCACACCACAATATTGTTTCGGATACAATCGTTTAAAAACCGCTCTGTACCTCTTCCACTAATACTCACTTTCACTACACCAAACAAATAACTCGTCCATTTATTCTTCATACTCATCCCCCTGTTTAAGAAACACATCAATAAAAAAGAGATATATACTTGTCTGCCGTGTTGCTGAAACACAGCAGACAACTAGACAAATTCACTTAGATATTCCTTATGATTACATGAAGTTCTTTTCCAATTACGAACGATAGGAGTAAAAACATTTAAGACTCATCAAGGTATGAAACTTGGCTTATCTTACCTTCTAATAAAATTTCTTCCGGAAGTATTGTTTTTATGACAAAGGCTTCACCTTTAATTAAAAGCTGACCTTGCTTTAGTAATAGGCGAAGCTCAGTATCAGTAAATGTAAGGAGTCCTCGATGATTCTCTATGTAAATATGCAGCTGTCCGACCATCGTAATTCTAGGAAGATCCATCATGACATCCGGCGGGAGTTCAATGTTATTTGTTATCCATCTCGTTAATTGCTGGCGCCATTTTTTTGCCATAAAAAAAGACCCCCTTTCATCTCATATGTATGAGAGAAACCGGAGTCTTATAACACGTTTATTTGTTAAGTTACAATCGTCTTTTATTTTGGGTGTAATGTGGATTTTTTGAACGAGGTGGCCCTAGAATTTCACTCCAGATAACACCTTGAGCAGCACTTTGTTGATCAACAATAAGCTGATTACGATTTACATTTCGGTTAACTTTTGGTAACTTCTCCTCTTTTAAGGCTTGAGGTTTACCAAGACGCTCTTTTACAGTATTTACCCTATCATCTTTAACAGGATTGCGTTTCATCTTCTCATAAGCCTCTTGTACGGTTTGAAGAGGTGGCCTGTTTTCTTCTCTTGGTTTTGTTTCTACAGTTGTCATAACCGGTTTCGGGACAGGCCTCGGATTTGGTCTAGAGCTAGTCCTTGGATTCGGTCTTGGATTTGGCCTTGGACTTGGCCTAGAATCTTGCCTAGTATCCTGCGGAGAAACCGTTTGTTTAGTTGGTTGTTTTTGATTCGTTTCATCTTCTTTTGTCTTAGAAGTGAAAACGCGAGAGAAGAGCCATGCTAAAGCCGCCCAGACAAGAGGGTTTGTGAAAATTTCTGTTATATCCACTCTTTACTCCCTCCTTTTTAATGAGGAATAGGGATTGAGTACTCAATCCCTTTTATTGATAACGCTTCTTAGTATTGATCTGAATCATTATGATCTTTATTTGTTTTTCCAATTGAATCTCTCATGTCTGTATCTGCGGATATATTTTTAATATTCATATAATCCATAACACCAATATTACCTGAACGAAGAGCCTCAGACATAGCTAGCGGAACTTTCGCTTCTGCTTCCACAACCTTAGCTTTCATTTCCTGAACACGTGCAAGCATTTCTTGTTCTTGTGCAACAGCCATTGCTCTTCGTTCTTCTGCCTTTGCCTGAGCAATCTTTTTATCTGCTTCAGCTTGCTCTGTTTGTAATTCTGCACCAATATTTTTACCGATATCAACATCCGCAATATCAATCGAGAGAATTTCAAAGGCTGTACCTGAGTCAAGTCCTTTTCCTAAAACAGTTTGGGAAATCAAATCAGGGTTTTCAAGTACTTTCTTGTGATTATCTGATGAACCAATTGTACTTACAATCCCTTCACCAACACGGGCAATAATCGTGTCTTCACCAGCACCACCGACAAGTCGTTCAATATTTGCTCTAACAGTGATTCTAGCTTTAGCTTTTACTTCAATACCATCCATCGCAACACCAGCAATAAACGGTGTTTCAATCACTTTTGGGTTTACACTCATTTGTACAGCTTCTAGTACGTCACGACCGGCTAGATCGATTGCAGCACATCGTTCAAAAGTTAATTCGATGTTTGCACGTTCTGCGGCAATTAAAGCATTAACAACTCGGTCAACATTACCACCTGCTAAATAGTGGCTTTCTAGTTGGTTAGTTGTCACATCAAGACCTGCTTTATATGCTTTGATCAATGGGTTAACAACTCTACTTGGAATGACACGACGTAACCTCATTCCGATTAGCGTAAAAATACTTATCCTTACACCAGCTGCTAAGGCAGAAATCCATAGGGCAATCGGTACAAATGTAAAGAAAACACCTAAAACGATTAGCCCCAATATGATAAGTCCAATTAATAAGATTGCAGAAGCATCCATTTTGTTATTCCTCCTAATGTTTTTTCTTTATAATTCTCTCACAACAATACGTGAGCCTTCTACTTTTACTACTTTTACCTTATTTCCTTTTGTAATATATCCGCCTTCTGTCACTACATCAAGGCGTTCATCACTAATAATAGCTGTCCCTGACGGCCTTAAAGTTGTTAGCGCTACTCCTTCAGCACCAACTAATTCAGCTCTAGATACATTGGATACATAGCCACTTTCGGTATTTGTTGAATCACGCAAAATTAACTTTTTAAATATATTCATACGCTTTCCAAACACCTTTACTAATAGGATAGATGCTGTTATTGAAACAGCAAAGGAAATCAAAAGAGATATTGTCATGTGCACAAAATCACCTGAAGCTACATATAGGCTAGTGATAATGCTAACAAATCCTACTATTCCCAATATACCTCCTGGGACAAAAAACTCGGCTATTATAAAGATAATCCCAAGAATAAATAGAATAATGGATTCCATGCCAGCTAATCCCGCTACTAAGTGACCATAAAAGAATAAAAGAAGTGCTGCAAGTCCCATACTTCCTGGAACACCAAAACCAGGTGAATAAAGCTCCACAACCAACCCAAGACTTCCTATTGAAAGTAGAATTGGAACAACAACCGGATTCGTCAGAAACCTTGCAACTTTCTCAGCAAAGCTTTCTTCAGCTACAATCTCCACGGCATTATTATAACCTAATTGTTTTAGTAGATCATCTCGATCAATAGCCGTTCCTTCTGAATATCCAACTTCGAGTGCTTGTTTTGTCTCTAAAGTTAGCAAATCACCTTTACCCGCTCCGTATTCAGGAATATCTACATCTTTATCAGCCATTGCCAGCGCATATTTTGGATCACGACCATTACGTTCTGCTGACTCTCTCATTTCGGATAACCATAAAGACTGAGCTTTATCATCTGCCGCATTTCCATCACCTGTGATAATAGCAGCTGAGCCCATTTGACTGCCTGGTGCCATGTATATTTGATTTGCATTAAGAGCAATATAGGCGCCTGCAGAGATTGCTCTTCTATTAATATAAGCAGTAATCGGGATCTCACTTGAACGAAGAGTATCAGCTATTTCCATAGCCCCATCAACAGCCCCTCCAAGTGTATCAATCTCTAAAATAATGTGATCAACTTTTTGAGACTGTGCATCGGATACGGTTCTTTTAATATATTGCGATAAACCTTTTTCAACCGTTTCTTCAACAGGAATAATATAAACCTTTTCATTTGATTCTGCACTAATAATAGAAGTAAAACCTTGATAAATACTTAATATAAAAGCGAAGACAATCAAGAAAAGAAAAAACCTTTTTCTCACTTTACACCCCCCTTTCTATATCCTATTAGTAATACGGTTATGCAGATGAATTAGTTTCATCTTTTTTTGTGAAAGATGATTATATTATAAACATATTTATTCTTTGCTATTTTTTTATTGTCATGTAATGATTTTTTATGTAATAAAATAAAAGACATCTTGCAGAGCAAGATGTCTTTTTGTCATTTATGATAGTTGTTGTTGCACAAGCTTGTTAACAAGACTTCCGTCTGCTTTACCTTTTACTTTGGGCATAAGTGCTCCCATGACTTTCCCCATATCGGCTTTAGAAGTAGCATTTACCTCAGAAATTGTTTGCTTAACAATTTCTGCAACTTCTTCTTCGGAAAGCTGCTCAGGCATATAATTGACCAGTACATCAATCTCTGCTTGTGTTTTTTCAACTAAGTCCAAACGATCAGCATTTTTGAATTCCTGGAGGGAGTCTTTACGTTGTTTTAATTCGCGAGAAAGAACCGTCAATTCTTCTTCAGCAGACAATTCATTATTGCCAAGCTTTATCGCTTCATTTTGTAAAGCAGCTTTGACCATACGAATGACAACTAATTTTTCTTTTTCCTTGTTTTTCATCGCTTGTTTCATATCTTGATTCAAATGATCAAGAAGACTCATACGTACACCCTCTTTTAGAATTTGCGCTTTCTAGCTGCTTCAGACTTTTTCTTACGCTTTACGCTAGGCTTTTCATAGAATTCGCGCTTTCTTGCTTCTTGTATTGTACCACTTTTTGATACAGTACGTTTGAAACGACGAAGAGCATCTTCAAGCGACTCGTTTTTACGAACGACCGTTTTTGACATTCTCTTTCCCTCCCTCCGAATACAACCAATCGACTACTTGTAAATAAAACATGCCTATAGATAAACATGTACTTTGATATTATAATATAATGACTATAACAGGTCAACTCATATAATAAATTCTTATTCTTTTATTAAAAACCTTTATCTTAAGGTTATCTTATGAACATACCTGTCATTTGTTTGTACAAATGCTCAAAAAGGAATAAATTGTTTGTTATTATGGTATTCATCTTTTAATAATCAGATGTAGATACTTCGCCTTTAACGATTGCAACACCGGAACTTGCTCCAATACGAGTAGCTCCTGCGGCAATTAATGCCTCTGCACCTTCAGTGTCTCTAACCCCGCCTGATGCTTTTACTCCAATATCAGGACCTACTGTTTTTCTCATTAATGCAATATCTTCAACAGTAGCTCCGCCAGTAGAGAAGCCTGTTGATGTTTTTACAAAGTCAGCTCCTGCTTTAACTGCAAGTTCACAAGCTCTCACCTTTTCTTCTTCAGTTAAAAGACTCGTCTCTATAATAACCTTTGTTAGAGCCTTTCCTTTTGCCGCTTCCACAACAGCTTCAATATCGCGCTGAACAAGCTCATCATTTTTATCTTTTAAAGCACCGATATTTATAACCATATCAACTTCTGTTGCACCCTTAAAGATAGCATCCTTCGTTTCAAATCCTTTTGTCTCAGGAGTGTTCGCACCTAGTGGGAAACCTATAACAGTACAAACTTTTACTTCTGAATCTTTCAAAAGCTGGGCCGCTGTTTCAACCCAAGTTGGATTTACACAAACAGATGCAAACTGAAATTCAATTGCTTCCTGACAAAGCTTTTCTACTGTTTCTTTTGTTGTATCCGCTTTTAAAGCTGTATGATCTATCATTTTTGCAATTTTAGACATTATGTATCTTCTCCTTTATTTTTGATAGTTGTCCGACATCTTACATCTTATCATTTATCATATATAAAAACGAGTATAAAAATAATTTGTGCCAGTTAGAGAAATTTAGTCATTTTTATGTTTTTTTGAGGTCGGAAATTTAATAATGCAATTAGAATGAAGAGTTAATTTTAGTTATGAAGTTAAATAAAATTGCAAGAATAGGATTTTGGTTTTAGTAGCTCTTCACATATATGTATGAAGACCGTTTTCTATAGATTCTCTCTGGCTTTTGGTCTTCATTACCCATATGAAGACCATTTCCTCTGGTGTTTCTCTGGCTTTTGGTCTTCATCACCCATATGAAGACCATTTCCTCTGGTGTTTCTCTGGCTTTTGGTCTTCATCACTCTTATGAAGACCACTTCCCCTTATGTTTCTCTGGCTTTTGGTCTTCATCACTCTTATGAACGACACTACCCGCTCTTCCCCTTACACTTTTGTCGTTCATCACCCTTATGAACGACACAAACCACCGCCAATCTTCTTGTCGTATTGTTAAGACCCAAATAAACTCAAAAAAAATTAGGCGCGAATCCCTAAGAATCCGCGCCTAACCTAAAGTCTCTTATCATGAACTTAAACGAACTTCTTCTTCTACCTTAACAGTCTCTTCCATCACTCTTACAAACTGACCCTCATTGTATGGGTAGCCGGCTTTTGTGATTTTCACCTTCACGATTTTTCCGACCATTTCCTCATTTGCTGGGAAAACAACTTTTAGATAATTGTCTGTATATCCAACATACAAGTTTTCGTTTGTTTCTTCTTTGTATCTTTCTTCAGGAATTACTTCTAATACTTCATTCTCGAATTGTGATGCATATTCTTTTGCTAATTGATTTGAAAGTTCAATTAGGCGATGAACACGTTCGTTTTTTACATCCTCATCCACTTGATCTTCCATACGTGCAGCAGGCGTACCTGTTCGTTTAGAATAAGGGAACACATGTAGCTCTGAAAACTTATGTTTTTTAATAAAATTATACGTTTCCATGAACTCTTCTTCCGTTTCACCTGGGAAACCAACGATAACGTCAGATGTAATCGCTAAGCCAGGTAATGCTTCTTTTAAACGCTCAATACGCTCTGCAAAAAATTCCATCGTATACTTTCTACGCATACGTTTCAAAACAGTATCTGAGCCTGATTGAATTGGAATGTGCAGATGACGAACCACTTTATCTGAGTTTTGAAGCACTTCAATTACTTCGTCAGAAATTTGACTTGCTTCAATTGAAGAGATACGGATACGCTTTAAGCCTTCCACTTGCTCATCTAAATCTTTTAAAAGCATAGCTAAGTTATAGTCCTTTAAGTCCTCACCATATCCACCTGTGTGAATACCTGTTAGAACGATTTCTTTATAACCCGCATCTACGAGCTGTTGAGCTTGCGCAACTACCTCTTTAGGGTCACGAGAACGCATTAAACCACGAGCCCAAGGAATAATACAAAAAGTACAGAAATTATTGCAGCCTTCTTGAATTTTTAATGAAGCTCTTGTACGGTCTGTGAATGAAGGAACATCAAGTTCTTCATAAACACGCGTTTTCATAATGTTTCTAACGCTGTTAATTGGTTTTCTTTCTTCTTTGTATTGCTCAATATACTCTAACATTTTTACACGATCTTGAGTTCCAACAACAATATCAACACCCGGAATCGCCATGATTTCTGCCGGAGAAGTTTGCGCATAACAACCTGTTACACAAATAACACCATCCGGATTTTTTCGAATGGCACGACGAATAACTTGACGACTTTTTTTATCACCAGTGTTGGTAACTGTACATGTATTAATAACATACACGTCCGCAACACGTTCATAGTCAGTGCGTTCATAGCCAGCTTCTTTAAAGAGCTGCCATATCGCTTCTGTTTCATAATGATTTACTTTACAACCTAATGTATGAAATGCAACTGTAGGCATGATCTTCACCTCGATAGTTCGAAATTATAAGAAACAGCAGATAATAAATACAACGGTGCTGTCTCAGTTCTTAATATTCTTGGGCCAAAACTACAAATAATAAAACCTTCTTGCTCGAGTTTTGCAACCTCTTTTTCTGTTAATCCACCTTCAGGTCCAAACACAGCCAGCAGGGAACCACCAACCTGAAGTTCGTCTAATGCTTTAACCAAGTTTTTCTTTTCTCCCTGTTTAGCGGATTCTTCATAAGCAACAATTTTCACATCGAAATTTTTTGCTATAGAAATCAGTTCATGAAAATCACATGGTTCACAGATTGATGGAATTGTATTACGATATGATTGCTCTGATGCTTCCTTTGCGATTTTGGACCAACGCTCAAGCTTCTTACCGACCTTTTTAGTCTCAAGCTTTACAATTGAACGAGCAGCATTAAAAGGGATAAATGAAGAAGCACCTAATTCGGTGCCCTTTTGAATAATCCATTCAAGCTTATCCCCTTTAGGCAACCCGCTCGCAATGGAAATAGAAACTGGTAATTCATGATTCACTGTCATCCATTCTAATACAGAACAACTCACTTGGTCATTGGTAATTTCAACAATTTCACAAAGTGCTTCAAAGCCATCCTTCGTACAGCAGACAACCATATTACCTGATTGCATACGCAAAACACGTGAAATATGGTGTACGTCGTCACCTGTAATAAAGATATCTCCCTCAATATTTTCTTTAGCTGCTTCTATAAAATATCGTTGCAAAGGGATTCCCTCTTTCTTTACTTCTTTTTCGCGATAAACGCAACCCAATCTTCCATGACCATAGTTTCTTCAATAATAAAACCAGCATTTTGCAGCGCTTCTTTTACTTCATACTTTTTATTTTGAATAATACCTGATGTAATAAAAGTTCCGTCTTGTTTGAGTACTTCATATGCTTTATCAATAAAGCGAACAATAATTTCCGCAAGAATATTGGATACAATTAAATCAACTGGTCCTTCAACATCGTCTAGAAGATTTTTTTGAGAAACATTGACAATGTTTTGTACTTTGTTAATCTTACAATTTAAACGGGCACTATCAACTGCTACTTGATCTAAATCGTATGCATCAATACTTTTTGCACCGAGTAAACCTGCAGCAATACTTAGAACACCAGAACCTGTTCCTACGTCAATAACTGTATCATCCTTTTGTACAGTACGTTCTAATGCTTGTATACATAATACAGTGGTAGGATGTGTTCCTGTTCCAAAAGCCATCCCTGGATCTAGTTCTATGATTAATTCATCTGAGCTCACAGGTTCATAGATTTCCCAAGTTGGAACAATCGTAAACTTTTCAGAAATTTTAACAGGGTGGTAATATTTTTTCCAGGCTGTTGCCCATTCTTCTTCATTCACTTCACTTATTGTAATATGATTTCTTCCGAGATCGATATCATATACCAATAAATTATTAATAGCAGCCTTTATGCCCTCAACTGTTTCGCCAAGAAAACTATTAACAGGCAGATAAGCCTTTACAACAACACCTTCTTCTGGATAATCGGTTGGATCTAGTTGGTAGATTTCGCCGAGGGATGTACTCCGTTCCTTCATTAAGTCAGCTAAATCCTCAATGACCACCCCACTTGCTCCAGCTTCATGTAAAATATTTGAAATGGGTTCCACCGCTTCTTGTGTTGTATGGATGCTTAATTCAGACCATTTCATACCTACCAACTCCAATCCTTAACCTTTAAATATTAATCACCTTTGAACGCTCGTTTTACTTTATCAAAAAAGCTTTCTTCATGTTCATCGGGCTTTGCCCCACTGATTTCAGCAAATTCTCTTAACAAATCCTTTTGTTTTTCCGTTAAGTTTGTAGGAGTTAACACACGTAAAATAACATATTGATCACCTTGACCATAGCCTCTTACATTTGGTACTCCCTTACCAGATAAGCGGAATTTTTTTCCTGTTTGAGTTCCAGAAGGTACTTTAAGTTTTACCTTCCCGTGTAATGTTGGAATCTCAATTTCATCTCCAAGTGCAGCTTGAGCGAAAGTTAATGGCATTTCACAATAAATGTCATCACCATCTCTTTCAAAAAATTCATGTTCTCTCACATGGAAAACAACATATAGATCTCCTGGAGGTCCACCATTTACTCCTGGCTCTCCTTGTGCTGATACACGTAGTTGTTGACCATCATCAACACCTGCAGGAATTTTCACTTGGATTTTTTTGCGTTTTTTCACTTTACCTGTTCCACGACAAGTTCCACATTTATGCTTAATGATTTTACCTGTTCCTTCACAGTAGTGACAAACTCGTCTATTTACAATACGACCAAACGGTGTATTTTGTTCAACACTTTGTTGGCCGCTACCGCCACAATGCGAACATGTCTCAGGAGAAGTCCCCTTTTGAGCGCCCGAGCCATCACATGTTTCACACGTTTCTTCACGTGGGATTTCAATTGTTGTTTCTTTACCAAAAACAGCTTCTTCAAAATCCAGCGTCATAGTATATTGTAAGTCAGCACCTTGTCTTGGGGCATTCGGATCTCTTCTTCTTGTGCCACCGCCAAAGATTGAGCTAAAAATATCCTCAAAGCCAAAACCATCACCACCGAAACCAGCACCGCCACCAAAGCCTTGATTTGGATCAGTATGTCCAAATTGATCATAATGAGCTTTCTTTTGATCATCACTTAATGTTTCATAGGCCTCTGTAATTTCTTTGAATTTTTCGTCTGCATCTGCTTCTTTGTTGATGTCTGGATGATATTTCTTTGAAAGCTTACGATAAGCCTTTTTTATCTCATCCTTACCTGCGTTCTTACTTAACCCGAGCACCTCATAGTAATCACGCTTGCTCATAATTTCTCACTCCCGATTTTCTCACATAAGGTAAATTGTATCACTCAAAAGAGAAGAAAAGCAACATATTGTTACTGCTTATCACAAGCCTCTCACTTTTACAAAAAAAGCCAAAGTCAAGACCTACCCTGACTTTGACTTTTCACCTTAATATGACTTATTTTTTGTCGTCATCATTTACTTCTTCAAACTCTGCGTCAACAACATCGTCAGCTGCTTTATTACCAGCTTCTCCACCTTGTTGTGCCTGAGCTTGTTGTGCTTGCTCATATAGTTTCATAGAAAGCTCTTGTACAATTGTTTGAAGAGCTTCTTTTTTCACTTTAATTTCTTCTAATTCGTTTTTCTCAATCGCTGCTTTTAAAGCATCTTTTGCTTCATTCGCTTTCGCAACTTCAGCTTCGTCTACCTTACCTTCAAGATCTTTTAATGTTTTTTCTGTTTGGAACACTAATTGATCTGCTTCGTTACGTAGTTCAACTTCTTCTTTACGAGCTTTGTCTGCATCTGCGTTTTCTTCAGCTTCTTTAACCATACGGTCGATTTCATCATCAGATAAACCAGTGTTTGATTTAATTGTGATCGCTTGTTCTTTGTTTGTACCTAAATCTTTTGCACGAACATTTACGATACCATTTTTGTCGATATCAAATGATACCTCAATTTGAGGTACTCCACGTGGTGCTGGTGGAATATCTGTTAATTGGAAGCGACCTAATGTTTTGTTATCAGCTGACATTGGACGCTCACCTTGTAGCACGTGAATGTCTACTGCTGTTTGGTTATCAGCTGCGGTTGAGAACACTTGTGATTTACTTGTTGGGATTGTTGTATTACGTTCAATAAGCTTCGTAAATACCCCACCCATTGTTTCAATACCAAGTGAAAGCGGAGTAACGTCAAGTAATACAACGTCTTTTACGTCTCCAGTGATAACTCCACCTTGAATTGAAGCACCAAGTGCTACAACTTCATCAGGGTTTACGCCTTTATGAGGCTCTTTTCCTAATGCTTTTTTAATTGCTTCTTGTACAGCAGGAATACGAGTAGATCCCCCAACAAGAATAACTTTATCAATTTCACTAGCTGAAAGATCAGCATCGCTTAATGCTTGGCGGACAGGTCCCATTGTTCTTTCAACTAAATCTGAAGATAACTCGTCAAATTTAGCACGAGAAAGGCTTACTTCTAAGTGAAGTGGTCCAGCTTCTCCAGCCGTGATAAACGGTAATGAGATTTGAGTTGAAGTAACACCTGAAAGATCTTTTTTCGCTTTTTCAGCTGCATCTTTTAGACGTTGCAGGGCCATTTTATCTTTTGAAAGGTCAATGCCGTTTTCTTTTTTAAATTCTGCAACTAAGTAATCGATAATTACTTGGTCAAAGTCGTCTCCACCTAGACGGTTGTCCCCAGCAGTAGAACGTACTTCAAATACACCATCACCTAGTTCAAGTACAGATACGTCAAACGTACCGCCACCTAAGTCATAAACTAGGATTGTTTGGTCTTCGTCTGTTTTGTCTAAACCATATGCTAAAGCTGCAGCAGTAGGTTCGTTGATGATACGTTCAACTTCTAAACCTGCAATTTTACCAGCATCTTTTGTCGCTTGACGCTCAGCATCATTAAAGTAAGCTGGAACTGTAATAACTGCTTTTGTTACTGGCTCACCTAAATATTCTTCTGCATAAGATTTTAAATGTTGAAGAATAATGGCTGACATTTCTTGTGGTGTATAGTTTTTACCTTCAACTTCAACTTTATAGTCAGTACCCATATGACGTTTGATTGAGATAATTGTATTAGGGTTTGTGATAGCTTGACGCTTTGCTACCTCCCCAACTTGACGTTCGCCGTTTTTGAAAGCAACTACAGAAGGAGTTGTACGGTTACCTTCTGGATTTGGGATCACTTTCGGTTCTCCGCCTTCTAAAACTGCGACACATGAGTTTGTTGTACCTAAGTCGATACCGATAATTTTACTCATAGATAGAACCTCCTAATATGTAAGTTATGATAATTATTGATTTACTTTAACCATTGCAGGTCGAATCACTCGATCCTTCAATTTATATCCTTTTTGCAGTTCTTCAATGACAGAATTAGAATCATAGTTTTCATCCTCAACTTGCATCACTGCTTGATGTAGATGTGGATCAAATTGTTCACCAACTGATTTGATTGTTTCTACACCTTCGTTTTGCAGGGCTTGAACTAATTGGTTGTACACCATGTTCATTCCTTGTAGCAATGATTTGGTTTGATCATTGCTTGCTTCTATTTGTAACGCTCTTTCAAAGTTATCAAGAGCAGGTAAAATTTCAGAAACTAAGCTTTGTGCACGATACTTTTGAGCAGCCTCTTGATCTAAGCGAGCACGTCTTCTAAAGTTGTCAAAGTCTGCTTGAGCTCGAAGCATTTTGTTTTCTGTTTCATCAAGCTGTGCTTGTAAGGCAGCAATTTTAGCAGCTGACTCATCAACTACTTCAGCTTCTTCTACTTGAACATCATCTGCATCTACTATTTCAGCATCTGATTCGACGTTTTCAATTGTATCTACTGTTTCTTCTTGTTCTGCAACGTTTTTTTCATTTGACACGATCTTTCACCTCCCTTAAAGAAAGATATATATATCTAGTATTTATAAGCATGGGAATCGGATGGAATAGCGCTTATTCCATCCTTATCAATATAACCAAGCTTAAGAACCATGATACAAGTCGGTAAGAGTTTTAGACAGGTCACGTGTCATTCTTGTTAATAAACTTACAACACGGGAATATTCCATTCGAGTAGGACCAAGCACAGCTATTGTACCTAACTGATTGTCTCCTAATGAATAGGTGGCGGTAATAAGACTGCAGTTTTCCATTGCTGAAAGGTCATTTTCCTTACCAATTTTTATTGAAATGCCTGCAGAATTTGCTTTTAGTAGTCCATACAACTCTTTTTCTTGCTCAATCATTGTTAAAAGTGACCTAATTCTCCCAATATCTGAAAACTCTGGTTGACTGAGCATATTTGTTTTACCACCAAAATAAATTTTCTCATTTGACTCTAGCTTTAATGAACCAGCCATGATCTTTAATAGCATGTCATAGTTCTCAATATGATTCTTTAAGACAGTAACAACTTCTTTAAAGATTTTATTCTGGAGATCAACCAGTGGAACACCTACTAATCTTTCGTTAAGAATGTTCACCATTTTTTCAATATCACTTGGCTCTAGTGAATCTGGGAAAGTAATCGTACGATTTTCAACATGTCCAGTATTTGTGACAATGATGGCAACTGCAGTTTCCTTACTAATTGGCACGATTTGGATTCGTTTTAATCGATTTTCATTCACTTTCGGCCCTAGTACAATCGATGTATAATTTGTCATTTCCGACAAAATTTGTGCTGATTTTTGAACTACCTTTTCTAGTTCAAAAATTTTCTCAGCATAAATAGATTTAATTTGAGTTACTTCTGTTTTTGTTAATCTCTGTGGAGAAAGTAAATGGTCCACATAATAGCGATATCCCCTCTCAGAAGGAACACGTCCTGAGGAACTATGTGTTTTCTCAATAAATCCCAGGTCCTCTAAGTCAGCCATATCGTTCCTAATAGTAGCCGAGCTAAACGTAATTTCGTCTTTTTTCGCTAGTGATCGAGAACCAACAGGCTGAGCTGAATGAATAAAATCATCAATGATGACTTGAAGAACCAACAATTGGCGATCTGTAAGCACTATTCATCACCTCTGTTAGCACTCTTATAACGCGAGTGCTAAATATATATAAAAAGTTATCAAAACCAAAATAAATTGTCAATTATAAAATACTTGATTTATCAATGAAAAGCTCACAATTTTTAAATAAAGTCTGGTTTTTATGAAATTAAAAATTCTTGGAAAACTTCATTGCCTAATAGCTTCCCTTTATGAGTAAGAAAAAGGGATTCATCGTCATCTACCAGTAATCCTTGTTTAACAAGTTTTTGGATTTGACTACCAAATTTCTCTTCCAATTTAACTGAAAATCTTTTATGAAAAGTTTCCTTGTTAACACCTTTTACTTTTCGTAACCCAAGAAACATTTGCTCTTCCATTTCTTCTTCTTTGCTCACTTTTGTTTGTGCAGAAAAAGCTGTCCCGGATTCATCAATGTTCTCCATATACTTTCTGATTGGACCAACATTAGATGTTCTTAGCCCATTAACATATCCATGTGCACCTGCACCAAATCCATAGTAATACTCGTTGTTCCAATATGTTAGATTATGTTGACTTTCATATCCTGGAATGCTGTAATTACTTATTTCATATTGCTTAAAGCCATGCTTCTCCATTTCTTCCATTGCCAATTCATACATTTGCGCCTCATGCTCTTGAGGTGGCAGTGTTAATTTTCCTTTTTGCATTAAATTATAAAACACTGTTTTCGGTTCAATGATTAAAGAATATGCTGAGAAGTGTTTCACATTTAGAGTAAATGCAGTTTCCAGCGTTTCTCTAAATTGCTCGATTGTTTGTCCGGGCAGTGCATACATTAAATCGAGACTTAAATTATCAAAACCTACCTGTTCAGCTTGTTTTATTGTACGAAAAACATCATCTTTTCGATGAACTCGTCCAATTTTATTGAGAAGCTCATCGTCAAAACTCTGAACCCCAATACTTAAGCGATTAACTCCTGCATTCTTTAACACTTCCAATTTTTCTATAGAAAGCTCACCAGGATTTGCTTCAACCGCGAATTCAATAAGTTCATTTGTTGACAGCAGCTCGGTCGAGATACCTTCAAGAAGTCGATCAAGTTGTTTTGCCGATAGGGCTGTAGGAGTTCCACCACCAATAAAAATGGTTTTAAGCGGCTCCTGTTGTTTATTAATTTCCTTAGCATAATGCATTTCTGTTATAAGACTTTCAATATATTCATCAACAGGTTGTTGTTTGAAAAAAACCTTATTAAAATCACAATAATGACAAATATGATGGCAAAAAGGAATATGAATGTATGCGGATTTAATCATTTTTTCACCTTCTAATTAAGAAGCCGCAGACATCGCTGCGGCATCCATTTTCTTTCATATAACTTAAGAGAATTTATTATAGCATGTATCCGATTCTATCTAAAAGAATCAGCTTTCATCCATACGCAATACAGCCATAAAGGCTTCTTGTGGCACTTCAACAGAACCAACTTGCTTCATTCTCTTTTTACCTTCTTTTTGTTTTTCTAATAACTTACGTTTACGTGAAATGTCACCACCGTAACATTTCGCAAGTACGTTTTTACGCATTGCTTTGATTGTTGATCTTGCCACAATCTTTTGGCCAATCGCTGCTTGAATCGGCACTTCGAATTGTTGACGCGGAATAAGTTCTTTCAGTTTTTCAACAATTATTTTTCCACGCTCATACGATGAGTCACGGTGAACAATAAATGACAATGCATCAATCTTCTCAGCATTTAATAAAATGTCCATTTTAACTAGAGTTGATGTTTTGTAACCAATTAATTCATAGTCAAAGGAAGCATAACCTTTTGTATTCGATTTTAATTGATCAAAGAAATCATAAACAATTTCAGATAATGGGATTTCGTAATTAATGTTCACGCGATTTTCATCAAGATATTGCATATCTATGAAATTTCCACGTTTCTTCTGACAAAGCTCCATTACTGCACCGACATAATCATTCGGAACCATTATTGCCGCTTTAACATAAGGCTCTTCAATGCGGTCAATCTTTTGCGGGTCAGGCATATTAGATGGATTATCGACTCTTAGTGTTTCACCATCTGTTAAATGAACATCATAGATAACACTTGGAGCTGTAGTAATTAAATCAATTTTAAATTCACGTTCAATACGTTCTTGGATGATTTCCATATGAAGTAGTCCTAAAAATCCACAACGGAACCCAAATCCTAGAGCTTGTGACGTTTCTGGCTCAAATTGAAGAGACGAGTCATTTAGCTCAAGCTTTTCTAATGCTTCACGTAAATCATTATATTTAGCGGTATCAATTGGGTATAGTCCACAGAACACCATCGGATTTAACTTACGATAACCTGGCAGCGCCTCAGTTGCCCCGTTTTTTGCATTGGTAATTGTATCACCAACACGAGTGTCTCCAACGTTTTTAATAGCAGCTGTTAAAAATCCAACATCTCCTACATTTAATTCTTTTAACTGAACGGGTTTTGGATTGAATACCCCTACCTCAGTTACTTCAAATTCTTTACCGGTTGCCATCATTTTAATTTTTTGTCCTACTTTAACCGTTCCTTCAACTACACGAATGTATGCAACAACTCCGCGGTAAGCGTCATATAAGGAGTCAAAGATAAGAGCTTTTAACGGTCCTTCAGGATCACCTTGTGGTGCAGGTACTTTTTCTACAACCTGCTCTAGTATTTCTTCAATCCCAATTCCAGCTTTAGCAGATGCCAAAACTGCCTCAGATGCATCAAGTCCGATTACATCTTCAACCTCTTGACGAACACGTTCTGGGTCAGCACTTGGTAAGTCAATTTTGTTAATTACAGGCAAGATTTCCAAATCGTTATCAAGCGCTAAATATACATTTGCAAGCGTTTGAGCTTCTATTCCCTGAGCTGCATCAACCACAAGAATTGCTCCTTCACATGCTGCAAGACTTCGTGAAACCTCATACGTAAAGTCGACATGTCCTGGAGTATCGATTAAATGGAAAGTATATTCCTCTCCATCTTTCGCTTTATATTTTAATTGAACGGCATTCAATTTAATCGTGATCCCACGTTCTCGTTCAAGATCCATTGAATCTAACAGCTGATTCTTCATTTCACGCTGAGTTAAAGCTGATGTTTTTTCTAAAATACGATCTGCTAGAGTCGATTTACCGTGATCAATATGAGCAATAATCGAAAAGTTCCGGATTCTCGACTGCCTTTTTAATTTTTCTTCTCTATTCATAATATGTTTTCACTCCTACATAGCTTACAAATACACTATTTCTCATTATATCAATTGACAAATCAAGATTCAATGGATAAAAACGGAGGATGACCGTTGTTGTAGTAAAAAAGCCGACAGTTACTAATTGCCATTAGTTGATCATGGCGATTGTTTGTCGGCTTTCTTTTTATTCTAGTAAACCATTTAACCAGTTAGTTACCATATCCAATATTGTCGATACTCCATTACTAACTATGCCTGCAAGCTGTTTACCGATTTGAGAGAAGAAGTTAAAGGCTTCAATTTGTTCAAGCTGCTCTTGTTTTTTTTCAAGATCCTGACTGGTTACTTCGTTTCCAAGAATAGACGCGGCGACATCACCTGAATCATTTTGAACTTGAAATGCACCTTGTAAATCAGGATCATTGTATCCTTTCATTTTGATCATGCCTTGGTTTGCTTGCTGCATGCCAATTAACACGCCAAATAAAAGCACAGAACATAAAACAAAGCATTTAAACATGAATTTAATCATCTTACTTCCCTCACAATGTGTTTTACTTTTTTTCAGCTGATGAATCACCGTTTACTTTTTCTGCTTGCCAATAGTACTCGCTAAATACATCAGCTACAGCTGAAACTGTGTTTTTAAGTTCTTCTAGATTATTGTCAACCCCGCCAAATTCTAAGAGCATAGCGTTTTGAGATAAATCCTGGTTATAAACTCCGTTATAGCCTTTTCCTCCCTGCTCGAAAATCCCACGACTTAAGCCAGGGTATTTCTTTTCCAATAAATCATGAAGGTCTTTAGCTAACTTTTCATTTTTGTCAGCAGTTGGATTATCTCCACCAATTACAAATGCTAGTTTGGCATATGATATATCCCCAATTTTTATGGTGGTGACACCTTTTCTTTGTGAATCTCGATGAATATCGATCATATAATTCAAGTTACGATTACTAGCCATTGCACTTTCAACGATTGGCCTTGAGGCTGTATATGACTTTGCATAATTCCAACCTTTTTGCTTTAAATTGGCTTGTACATCTGTTTTTTCTACTTGTGATCCTATCCCCTCATCTGAGAGAGCTTTTCCTAATAACTCACTCACAATTGTGACGTTTGCTTTTGAGTGAATAGCACGATTAGGATCACTTTCTCCTTCTAATAACGGAAGATATGATTCAGTGTTATGAGTGTTATATATATAAACGACCTTTTTATCTCCTGTTGTAAGAGAAGGAGGAGCTTTTGGCTCTTCGTCTCCAGAATTTACAGCTTCATTTTTTGTAATAGATGCTTCTCTTTCTTGTTCCAGCACCTCTGTAGGCGGCGGAGATTCATATGGCATATTTGTATAGTTTGTCCCATCCCCAGCCACAACAATTTCACTATCAAACAAAGAGAATCCTGGTAATTCCCGTCCTAGCAAGCTGCGTGGGTCATCAGGGTTAATACTGGTAGCAACTTTAAACATAATAGAAGATAACTTGATTGGTTCTGCATGTTCTGGTAATGCAGAACTAAAAAAGCGGTTTTCAGCACCTAATAACTGAAGAAAAGCCTCACTATCAATATTTCGTGTTAAATCATTGATTGATGAGGAGGTTAAACGATATTCAGGTTTTAATGACGTCAAAATACCCGAAAGTAAAAAGGTCATGAACAAAACAATGAAGCTAACAACGATTCCTTTTTTTATGCTTGTCCCATTTAAGGTTACAACCATATTGCGGCTTGTACTAGAACGCTTCATTTCATAAAAAACCTCCTTATGCTTGTCTACTAAAATGTATGACAAAGCATAAGAAAGTAGAACAATCTGTTTTTTTCTTATGATAAATCAAAACAACCACTCTATTTTAACTAGTGTGTATAAGCACCTGAATTATCTTGGTCAACTTGCTGATGAAGTGCAGAATTTAACCCACTAGCTATAACATTTGCCATATCGTCAATGAACATATCAACCTCTTTAGGCGTGACCATTAAATTGTGCCCAAGTGGTGATAGAACTTCATGAATCAGCTTCCTTTTTTCGTCTTCCTCAAGCCCTCCGACTATTCCTAAAAATTGTTGACGATGCTCATCACTTGGTAAGTCATCATCTGTTAGTACTCGACGTTCTCCAAAACTCATTCCTGCTGGTGTTAACGATCTAGACGGTTTATTTCCTTCATTTAACTCTCTACCAAAATGCTTTAAAATATAGTCAATCGTATCACTTGTAATTGAAACAGCATCAACTACTGTTGGAATACCGATTGCAATGACAGGAATGCCAAACGTTTCCTTGCTCAGCGCTTTTCGTTTATTTCCAACTCCAGAACCAGGGTGGATGCCTGTATCTGAAATTTGAATCGTTGTATTTACTCGCTCAATTGATCTAGCCGCTAAGGCATCAATCGCAATGACAAAATCAGGTTTTGATTGCTCAATAACTCCTGAGATAATATCACTCGTTTCAATACCCGTTAATCCCATAACACCGGGCGCTAATGCACTAACAGGACGGAAGCCTTCTTCTACATTTTCCGGCTGTAATTTGAACAAATGTCTTGTGATTAATAGATTTTCAACTGCTAATGGACCCAGTGCATCAGGTGTGACATTCCAATTTCCTAATCCAACAACTAAACAGCTAGCATCCTTTGGGATATTAATATCTGTTAGAAATTGATTAAATAAATTTGCAAAAACATCTATAACTTTTTCTTGTAGTTCAGTATCCTTCTGTCTAATTCCCTGTACTTCTAAAGTTAAATATTTACCAGGTTTTTTCCCAACAATTTTTGACCCTTCCTCATCTATATCCAACGAAGAAATACTAACTCCTTCCTCGTCCCATTCCTTTATAACAACACCAGATATATCTGATGAATTTTCTACTTCATTTTGCTCAAGATACATCGCCCTTGCTTCTACAGCTAAATCTGTTCGAACAGAATAATTACTTAAATCTAATGATTTACCCATAACTATACCTCCCAAATTCTTTCCTACTGCTTATCTTTTCCATTATTTTGTTGAAACATTCTTTTGTAATCCAGATCGTTTCATCGAAAGATAAAAAATTACATGCTTTCAACGTATTTTCCTTTACATTAGTATTGCAATATGAGTGGCTGTTTGATAGAATATCTTTTGTTCATGTAAAGGAAATGATCGAGCTAAATAGATCTCGATGAACTTCTTAGGAGGTGAAAGATATGCCAAATATTAAATCTGCAATCAAGCGTGTTAAAACTAGCAATGAGCGTAATGCACATAACTCTGCTATTAAATCTACAATGCGTACTGCAATTAAAAGAGTAGATGCTTTAGTTTTAAATAACGATGCTGATAACGCAAAAGCTGCACTTGTTGAAGCTAACAAGCAAATCGATAAAGCTGCACAAAGTGGTTTAGTTCATAAAAACACTGCTTCTCGCTACAAATCTCGTTTAGCGAAAGCTGTTAACGGATTAACTGCATAATAATAAGAACGGTTGTCAATTTGCTTCAAGCAAACCTAGACAACCCTTTCTTATACGAAAAAACGATCCCACAAAGGATCGTTTTTTGTTTTAATCTTTTTTAAATAATTTTAACAAAAACAACTCTAGTAAAAGTTGTTTATCTTTTTTCCCTGTTTTCATTTCATAATCAGCCTCTGCAAGCTCCATTAAAATATGTGCCAATTCCTCTGTTTGAAATAGTCGAGCCTGTTGTAACGCAAGTTTTACTCTAAATGGATGAACTTTAACTGTCGAAGCAATCTGCTGTTGACCATAACCAACAGTTGACAGCTCTTTCACTTGTAGAATTAAGCGAAATTGTGTAACAAGTAAAGAAAGAATTTTAATAGGTTCTTCATTATTTTTTAATAAATCATAAAATATTTGTAAGGCCTCTTTGCTTCTTCGATAAATAACATGCTCAATTAAATCAAAAATGTTTTGCTCTAAGGTGCGTGCCACTAATAAATTTACTGTTTCAACTGAAATGATTCCACCCTCACCAACATAAGTGCTAAGCTTTTGTAGCTCTTGATGAATAGCCATTAGATCACCAGCAGTTAACACAAGCAATTGTTCCACTGCGTCTTTGTCTAACTCCACTCTTTGTTCTTGGGCCACGTTCAGCATCCACTTTATTGCTTCATCATCAGAAAGTGATTTCATTTCAATTACAGCAGATTGCTTTTTTAGCAATTTTGTAATTTTTTTTCGCTCATCTAATTTTTCATATGGTGCAACAAACACAAAGATCGTATAAGGAGCAGGAGAGTTTATGTATTGTTCAAGCTTTTCAACACGGTGTTCAAGCTTTTCTTTTTTCTTTTCACTTGTTAAAAAGACTGGATTTTTTATAATTACAACCCGCTTTTCTCCCATAAATGGTAACGTTTCAGCATCCTCAATTGCCGTTTCCACTGGTGTTTCTTCCATATCATATACAGATAAATTAAAATCCTTTTCCTCCTCCAAAAGTGAAGCTTGTACGATATGACGGAGTGTTTCCTGCATCAAAAATGACTCTTCTCCAACTAATAGATAAACTGGTTGTATTTTTTTATTCTGAATATCTTTCCATACATTAAAAATCATGTTCATTCTCCAATCGTTCATTTCACTTTATTTATCGTAAAGTGAAAAAACAGCTTTGGCAAGTAATAAAGAAAAAACCAAATTCAAAATAAAAGTTATCTTATATATATAAAATGAATAAGGGAACTAAAAACACTTTAGTCCCCTTTTATCTATATGAACGCTTCGATTCAGGGCCTAGGTACCTAAATTCGAAACGATGCTCCAATGTAAGTGTTATTTATTGTGACCAATTTAAAATGAACTATTATTGATTGTTTATAACATTGTTGGAAATTGCCGCCTCTCGTAATTCGCTCAGCATACCAAGGCTAATTAATAGGAAGATGATGTAGATTTTTTTATAGTAATCGCTTATACTAAAATTGATATAGGAGGGGTAACAGTGAACGAATTTGAAAAGAACGTCCAAAGTAAACGTAATGATGCTGTTGATTCAGGTGTGGGATTCGTTGTTTCATTTGGATTTTTCGCGACAATTTTCATCATTGCGACTGTTGTTAAATTAATCTCTGCTTAAGCGATGACACACGATTACATAGAGACTGCGCTGCAGTCTCTTTTTCGTTTATCATTTTACTTCATCGTATGGCGGATAAGTAAAAAACGTTCCTGCATTTCCATTAAATTCGTATAAAATTCCGCCTTGAAGATCTGTTCTAAAAATAGAGATTTTTCTACTCATCAATTTCTCCATTACTTCATCATGCGGGTGTTGATATCGGTTTTGGTAGCCAGCCGAAATAATCGCAATTGATGGGTTTAAATGATCTAACAGCTGATCAGAAGTTGAACCTCTGCTTCCGTGATGACCAACTTTTATAACATCTGCTTTTAAATTCGGATATGCCGATATCATTTTCTCTTCACTTTTCATTTCAGCATCCCCTGTAAATAACCATTTTAAGCCACCTATTTCCGCTATTAATACCATGGAATCATCATTTTTACTTTCAGTTAATGCAGAGGGTGACAAAATGTGAAACATAAAATCCTTATATAGTAATTGATCACCAGCTTCAACAACTCTAATATTCATTTTCTTCCTTTTCGCCTTTTCAACAATCTCACTTTCAAGCTCTCCTCTTATAAATCCTTTAGGTATAACGAGTTCCTCCACATTAACTTTATTTATGATAATCAAGGCTTCTCCAATATGATCCAAGTCGCCATGCGATAAAAATAATCCATTAAGTTTTGTTACCCCTATTGACTTTAAGTAGGGGATTGTTGTGTCTTCAGCAATAGAATAAACATTCTTCCTTAACTCCCAGTCTTCAGAAGGAAAAGTAAATTTACCACCTGTATCAATCAAAAAGTTCCCTTTATTAAATGGAAGTTGAATAAAAATCGAGTCACCTTGTCCAACATTGATCACCATAACTCTTCCATAAGGATTTATATATGATAGATGTAAATGTATAAAAAAGAGAAGGAGCAATCCACAAAATGGTTTATACAAAGACTTAAATATAGGATTCTTTTCAAAACGAAGGAATAAAACAAGTGAAGCAATACAATAGAAGATAATAAAAAGTAGTGAAGGTTTTCCAGTTGTCAGTGTGGTAAAAGATATATCAGCAGCACTTAAGACAAGACGATGAGAATAACCTAAAATAATGTGTAATAATGAAACCAATGGCATTCCAAGTGTTGATGAAAATGAAATCATAACGGTCGCTAAAATCGATAAAGGTAAGATACATATTGAATAAAAAGGCACAAAGATCATATTCAAAGGTAAACTAATGAGTGATACCTCAAAAAAATGAAATAACATTAGGGGCATTGCACAAAGTTGAGCAACAGTTGATACAATAAACAGCCTTACAAAAGCATTAGAAAAGAAAGTGATTAATTTTGATGAAAGTAATAATCCAAGGCTAACAATATATGATAATTGAAAACCAACTTGAAACAAGTAATATGGATTAAGAAAAAGTAAAACTAAACATGTAAAACTGATCACATCTGTTGCAGTAAATTTTTTATGAACAAGACTCATAATGAAATAAAGTATAACCATAAAGGATGCTCGTATAACGGATGGTGAGCCACCAGTTAAAATCATATATATCGGAAGCAATATAATCAAAATTTTCTTTGAATTCTCATGTGTTACACCAAAATATATGAAAAGAAAATATACTCCACCAACTAATAAACCAACATGTAAGCCTGATATTGCCAACAAATGGACAATACCTAATTTTTGGTAAGCCACTTCTACTTTTTCATCAAGTAAACGCCTTTCACCAAAAAGGAGGGCTTGCACGATTCCTTCAGACGAACTCGGAAATTTCTCCTCAATTAAATTTAGTCCTTTTTCTCGATACTTTTGAAGAAGAGTCATCACGTTTAAATCGCCTGCGTGACATTTTTGAATATCTGTTATCCGAAACTCCCAATGGATATGGTTGTCATGAAGATATTGTTTATAGTCAAATGCGTTAGGCATAGTTGGGGATTTAGGTACTACTAATTCACCTTTTAAAACACAAATATCACCAGGTTGTAATTCCTGTAAGGAGTTTTTTTCTTCAAATGACTTGATTGAATAGGAAAAAGTTACTTTCTCCTCTAATTCAGTTTGAATTATTCCTTTCATATAATTTCCATCTATTTCTGGGGTGGAGTATACCGTGCCCGTAGTTTGATAATCTCCTTCATTCAGCTTTGTTTGATTTTGAAATTCTGTGTGAAAATAGGTGGAGAGATAGACGAAAATAACAATCAAACCAAGAAAACTGAGAAAAGATTTAAACTTTAATTGGAGATAAATAAGAAAGGCTATAGTAAAGAAGATAGATATCGGGTGGAAATGAAACCGCCCCATTGTTATGGCTAAACAAGCAGCTATTGCGAGGAAAAGAAAATGGCCTTTAATTAAGTTTCACCACCTTATCATGATGAATTTGTAGTCTTTTCATATAAGATTTATTAGAAAGCAATTGCCACTAAACAATTGCTTTCATTAACTATGTTGTTACGAAAATAAAGATTTAGCTTCCTCTTTTAATCGGTGTATCTCTTCGCTCTTCTGTGTTTTCTCCAGCTTGTCCAGTAGATCAAACACAAATGCTTCTTTTTCCTTATTTTTGTTCTCAATAGATGTGTTTTCTAGTTTAACATGCTCTACTTTAACATTTGCTTGTTGAAATAACTCAACTGCATAAGGATGGTTTTTGTAATCAACCGCATAGTATACAGTTTTAATACCAGCTTGAATAAGTGCTTTACAACATTGAAGACAAGGGAAATGAGTCAAATAAATCTCAGCTCCTTCTGTTGGTACTCCAAACTTCGCACATTGCAGCAATGCATTCATTTCAGCATGTATGGTTCTAACACAATGATTATCAATAACATAACAGCCCTCGTCTGAACAGTGCACACCACCTGCTATAGAGCCATTATAACCACCCGCTATAATTCTTTTATCTCTAACGATTGTAGCTCCAACAGCTAGCCTCGTACATGTACTCCTCATAGCTAGTAAATGACTTTGTGACATAAAATATTGATTCCAGGATATTCGACTCATGCTGCTGCTTCCCCCACTCGACATTTTTCTTAAACCTAGTTTATCGGGAAATGCAAATATTCGCAATTCAAACTTTTGTAAAGTTTAATTAACGGTAACTTCTTCTTTTAATTTCTCTAATGACTTTTCTCCAATACCGGATACTTCTAATAACCCCTCAATCGTTTTAAATTTACCGTTTTCTTCTCTATAAGAAATAATAGCTTCAGCCTTTGAAGGTCCAATTCCTGATAGTGTTTGAAGCTCCTCACTTGTTGCTAAGTTAATATTGATTTTTTTAGAACTTTCCTTATTTTCATTAGTACTTTGAAATGGATTTTCTTTATTTTCACCGATCAGTGGAATATAAACTACCATCCCATCTTCTAATGAAGAGGCAAGGTTTACAGACGCTTCATCAGCTTGATCACTCAATCCTCCAGCTTTTTCAATAATTTCATGTACTCTTGCATTTGCTGAAATCTCATAAACTCCAGGTTGTTGAACGGCCCCTTTTACATCAATGACGATGGTAGTTGTTGCTTCTGAATTCTCACTTGTTTTCTCTTCAACCTTGTTTGTTTCATAACTTTCACTTGTTTCAACATAAGCACCTTCAACATTTGTTGTCACAAGTTCAGATGAGGCTTGGATATTAAAAAAACAATAATAAAGGATGGTTATAGCTAATAAACTAACCAATAAGATAATCCATTTTTTGTATTTTTGGATGATACTCATCAATAAAACTCCTTTTAAAAATTAATCATAAAACATCACTTCAAAACATATCGTGTATGAGAGAATTGCATTCTAAGGAGGGGATATACTTTGAATGTAGGTTTTGTTGGAACAGGAAATATGGGGAGAATTTTAATTGAATCATTTATTGAGTCGGGTGCTATTAAACCCTCATTCATTTATATGATGAACCGAACGATGACTAAAGCTGAAGCCATAAAGAATTTATATCCAAAAACAAATGTGGTTGAAACAGCTGAAGAAGTAGTGAAACATTCTGATTTAATTTTTATTTGTGTCAAGCCATTAGATATTCACCCCCTTTTAAAGAGTCTTGACCATCTTTTAACACCTAATAAATGCATAATATCAATAACAAGTCCTATTAATGTTGATCAACTAGAATCACTTGTTGAATGTCAGGTTGCAAGAGCGATTCCAAGTATAACGAACCGGGCATTCTCCGGAGTCTCGCTAATTACTTATGGTAATTCATGTCATAAGGAAACAAAAACAACAATTGAAGAATTATTTGAACAAATTTCCAATCCTGTTCAAATTGAGGATGATATTACTAGAGTCTCATCTGATATCGTTAGCTGTGGGCCAGCTTTTTTCAGCTATTTACTTCAACGATTTGTAGATGGTGCAGTTGCGGAAACGAATATAACCAAGGAGCAGGCTGTTCTTTTAGCAAGTGAAATGATCGTTGGTATGGGCAAGTTGTTGGAAACAGAAATATATACTCTTCCTACTCTACAGGATAAAGTATGTGTAAAAGGTGGAGTAACAGGAAAAGGAATCAAAGTGTTGGAAGACGAAGTGGGAGAAATGTTTGAAAAGGTATTTCAAGCAACACACGAGAAGTATTATGAAGATATAGAAGAAGTGTCTGTTCAGTTTAACAAAATTCCAAATAAGTAATTCTCTATCATAAAGCTAAAATCCTTCAATGTTCATAAAAAAATTTTCAGGTGAACTCTTATTATGAGTTCACCTTTGTTTTTTGACAAATAAAGAAAATTCTTTCTGCTTGAGAATGTGGTTGACTTTCAAACTCAAAATCACTACAAATATTTAACACTTGAAATGAAGATGCTTCCAACCAAGAAATATATTCCTCAATTGAATATGTTCGTTGATAGTGTATCTCATCATATCTCTCATAGAGTTGTTCATGTCTAACAAAAAACGTCATATCGTGTTCAATACTGTTTTCTTCATCCCCTAAAAAAGAATTCCAAATAAAGCTAACTTCCTCATCTTGATCAGCAAAAGTATTGTTTGCAAATATTTGATGAATTTTATGTATAGAATGGACATCAAAAATAAATAAACCATCATCTTTAAGTTGTTCAAAAACAGAGTGAAAGGTAGCCATAACATCTTCTTTTGTTTCTAAATAGTTTAAGGAATCACAACAAATAGTCACAACATCAAAAAGTTCAGAAAAACCATTTAGCTCGCGCATATCTTGCTGAAGGAATAGTAAATTAACCTTGTTCTTCTCAGCTTTAGATTGTGCTACGGTCAGCATATCTTCACTAAGATCAACACCTGTTACGTCTAAATTATTCTTTGCTAAAGATACCGCTATTTCACCTGTTCCACAGGCTACATCTAAAAGTTTAATTGCTCCCTTATGATACTTTGATATAGAGTCCTGAATAAAACCAACCCACCTATCATAGGGAGCATCTTTCATTAGATGATCATAAATATAGGCAAAGCCTTTATAAATCATTGTTCTAGCTCACTTACGAGATCCTCTGTTGGAGCATCTCCCCATAAACGCTCTAAGTTATAATAGCCTCTTTCATCTTTATGAAAAACATGGGCAACGACGTCACCTAAGTCAATTAAGATCCATCGAGCTTCATCAAAGCCTTCAAGTCGTTTTACATT
This sequence comes from Bacillus sp. AFS040349, assembly GCF_002577655.1. Classification (NCBI taxonomy): domain Bacteria; kingdom Bacillati; phylum Bacillota; class Bacilli; order Caryophanales; family Bacillaceae; genus Bacillus; species Bacillus sp. AFS040349. The sequence goes on from NZ_NUMC01000060.1 coordinate 60,903, forward strand.
CAAACCCTTTTCTTCAGCCTGTTCCTTTATTTCTCTTGCGATAGCTTGTACCTGTTTATCTGAATTTCCGTGGCAAATAAAGAAATAATCGGCTATAAGGGAAATTCCATTCATGTTAAGTGCAATAATGTCCTCTGCACGCTTACTGTCTGCTGCTTTTGCTACTGTTGTTAAAATATCTCTACCTGTCATTAACTTGATTTTCCTCCTTTTAAAATTAAAGAATTATATGTTTTAATCGTATCTGGGTAAATGGCTTGATTTTTTTTAAGTAAGAAAACAATCGTATTTTGTAAAGATTTGATTAGTGCTTGATCTAAGCTTGTCTTAGCTAGCTCTCTTACTTCCTCCACACCGGGAAATTGTCTGCCTGGTTCTATATAGTCTGCCACATAAATGATTTTTTCAAGCAATGTCATATCAGGACGTCCTGATGTGTGGTATTTAATTGCTTTTAACACCTCTTTATCTTTAATCCCTACTTCTTTTTTCACAAGATAGGCACCAACAGGAGCATGCCAAAGCTCACTATTATGTTCTAACAATTTTTGGGGCATTTCTTGTTCTTCAATAATTCTTTTCATTTCTTTTTTTGGTCTGAACTTGGCATAATCGTGAAAAATAGCTGCTGTTTCTGCCTTTTTGACATCTCCCCCATACAATTCAGCCAAGGAAATAGCTGTCTCCATGACACCCAGTGTATGAACATAGCGGTGCTCTGTTAATTGCTCAGCAACAATTTTTAAGGCTTTTTCACGTTCCATATAAATGATTCTCCTCTATATATCTTTTCACATTCTCCGGCAGAAGATAATCAGTATTCCCATGTATTCTTAAACGTTTTCTTAACATAGTGGAAGAAACCTCAAATTGAGGAATTTCCACCTCAGTTACCGGATATATAGAGCTTGTCTTAAATCCAGCTCTTTTCACACCAACAAAAGTAACCAATTTAATAATCTCATCTATTTGATGCCATTTTGGTAAATACTCAATCATATCTGCACCTATAATAAAATAAAAATCATATTCAGGAAATTCTTCAAGTAGTAACCTTAATGTATCATATGTAAAAGATGGACCTTCTCGTTCTAATTCAATTGTATTGACTTCAAATTGTTGATGATCTTTAATAGCAAGTTTAAGCATATTAAGCCGATGTTGACTTTCAGTAAAATGCTCAGTTTGTTTATGAGGAGGAATTTGGTTAGGAATAAACCATATTTCCGATAATTGCAAAGCTTGTAATACTTCACTTGCAATTAATAGGTGGCCAAAATGCGGTGGATCAAATGTTCCACCTAGTATTCCTATTTTCTTTTTCATTCCCCATCCCCCCATTTATTAATTTGGTAAACGGATTTGTTTATTCTCTTTAGATTCTTTATACAACACAATCGTATTACCGATGATTTGTACAAGTTCAGCTCCTGTACCTTCTACAATCTGCTCAGCAACTGTGTTTTTATCTTCTTCACAGTTTTGAAGAACAGATACTTTAAATAACTCACGTGCTTCTAGTGCATCTGTTAATTGTTTAATCATATTTTCATTTACGCCACCTTTACCCACTTGAAAAATCGGGTTTAAATGATGGGCTTCTGAACGTAAAAATCTTTTTTGCTTACCTCTTAGCATGATGTACCTCCTAGTTTGTTATGAACAATTGCTGACATTTTTTCAATTGATGGAGATTTTCCTGTCCATAGCTCAAACGCAAGGGCTGCTTGATGAACAAACATCCCAACCCCTGTATGAACGGTTAACCCAAGAGATTTCGCCTCTTTTAAAAGAGCGGTCTGAATTGGGTTATAAATAATATCACTTACTACCGCAGAATTTTTGGCATTATTTAATGAGATTGGTTTTTGATCAACATTTGGATGAAGCCCTACAGCAGTGGTTTGAATAATAATGTCATACGCTTGTAACGTTTTCTCAGCCTCTTCTAATGATAATGCTTTGCTTGTATTTAAAAAAGGACATTCTTTTATTAATTCCTCTGCTTTTAAAATCGTACGATTACATACATCAACATGTTGAGATCCAGAATGTGTAGTAAGTGCGAGATAAATTCCTCGAGCTGCACCACCTGCACCAATAATTAGTACTTTATTGTCTGACAGAGGCTTTTTAATAACTTCTTTTAATGACTGAACATATCCATTACCATCTGTATTATGACCAATCAATTGTCCATTTTCATTAACAACTGTATTAACTGCCCCTGCAATTTTTGCTGTTTCATCAAGTTGATCTAAATAAGGAATAATCGATATTTTATGTGGAATTGTTACATTAAACCCCTTAATATCAAGGGTTTTTAAGGCTTGAACAGCTTCTTCTAGACGGTCTGGTTCAACATGAAACGCATGATAATGACCATCTAAGTTATTTTCTTGAAACGCGTCATTATGAATAGCTGGTGACATTGAATGTTCAACCGGACACCCAATTAAACCGTATAACTTCCCCATATCTATAATCTCTCCCCGATTAAATTAATGATTTTCTTAACGTAACATTAACTCCCTTTGGGGCATAGGCAACGATTTTTTTACCAGGGTTATTAACAGTCACCCACCCCAAGCCTGAAAAGACTACATCTGTTTTTCCCTCACTAATTGAAAATTCATGAGGAATTAGTTTTGGAAATGTTTCAACCTCTTCTTTTCTTGGTGGTGTTAATAATTCCCCTGCGTGCTTTTCATACAAAGAATCTGCATTTTCTAGCTTTGTTCGATGAATTGTTAATTCATTTGGAATATAGCAAACCAACGCTTCTCTTCCACCTGATACATAATCCAGGCGAGCCAACCCACCGAAATACAATGTTTGACCTTCATTTAATTGAAACACTTTTGGCTTAATTTCCTTTTTTGGACTTAATAGCTTTAAATCGCGTTTATCAACATAATGAGCCATTTGGTGGTGATTAATGATTCCTGGAGTATCGTATAAAGACGCCCCGTTGTCCAGTGGAATTTCGATTAAATCTAGTGTTGTACCTGGATAATGTGAAGTGGTAATTACATCGTTTACACCTGCTACTTCTTTAATCATTCTATTAATGAAGGTAGACTTTCCAACATTTGTACATCCTACAACATAGACATCTTGTCCATCACGGTATTCATCAATTAATTCAGCAACCTCTCTAATACCGTGGCCTTTTGCAGAGCTTACTAAACAAACATCAATTGGTTTTAAGCCTAATTCCTTCGCTTCTCTTTTCATCCAATTGATCAGCTTTTGTTTTTTGACTGATTTCGGCAATATATCACTTTTGTTTCCGACTAATAATATTGGATTACCTTTTACAAATCGCTGAATCCCTTGCAGCCAGCTTCCGCTAAAATCAAAGATATCTACAATTTTTACAATTAATCCATTTGTTTCACCTATGCCGTGTAAAATCTTTAAAAAATCATCGTCTGTTAATGAAACATCTTGTATTTCATTATAATTTTTTAAGCGAAAACATCTTTGGCAAATGATTTCTTCTTTTTCTATAGCACTTGGTGGAGCATAACCCAATATTTTAGGATCTTCGGTTTGTATGGTTACTCCACAACCTATACATGAAAATTGTTGCTCTGACACGTTTTTATTCCTCCCATTGAATCATACCTTTTCGTTTCAAGTTCTCCATGATTCTCCGTTCTATCATTCGGTTAATTCTTGTAAAAAAACCATCTGTTGAAGCAACTGGAACAACCAAAATCGTTTTAAAACCATTTCGATTTCCACCTAAAACATCTGTTAAAAGCTGATCACCAATAACAACGACTTCATCTTTTTTTAAGTTCATATCTTTTACAGCTTTTACAAATGCCTTGCCCATTGGTTTTCTAGCCTTATATATAAAGGGGATTGAATGAGGTTCCGAGAATGCCTTTACACGTTGTTCATTATTATTGGAAACAATTGTAATCTTCATTCCTTGATCTTTTACCTCTTTAAACCACTCAAGCAACTGTGGAGTTGCATTCGGGCGATCCCATTCGACAAGAGTATTATCTAAGTCTGTAATAATTCCTTTAATTCCACTCTCTTTTAATTTCTTGGGTGAAATATGAAAAATACTTTTTACATATTCACCAGGTAAAAATAACTGTAGCATGAGTTTTGACACCTCATTATTCATTTTTTTGCCATCTTACATCATAACGAATTTAAAACATACTTTCAAAACAAAATTAAATTATATGTGTAAAAGGTAGAAAAAATTTCAAAAACTTTTCGACAAATTCCGACCCTCTTCAACAGGTGTGGATAATATTATACACATTATCCCCCTTGAAATACCTCAATTTATCAACCTTATAAACAACATACCCACAATTTATCCACTATTAAATGTGGATAACAGAACGGTTGTTCTCACAAATTATTCATGTTAGATTTAAATCAATAACAAAATATAACATTTTAACAATGACCTAATTAAGAATTATCGGTCACTGCTTTACCTTAATAAGACATGAAAAATGTTAGGAGGTGTAGAGCCAAACTTAATTGGCCACCCAACATGCGCAAACTTTCTGACGAATTATTAATTGAATCGTATTTTAAAGCAACTGAAATGAAACTACATGATGATTTTATAGAACTAATTATAATGGAAATTAAGCGCCGTTCTTTAGGACATGTATTAAAAGCTTCTTCATAAGCTTCTACATGCCGCTTAGACGGCTCTTTTTTTATCTATACTCTTAATATGTTATCCAATCGAATTTCACACTACACGCATACCTATTATGTATCTTCTAATTTGTGAATGTTATTATACCATTAGTTCACATGTACCACTATATTTATTTATCAATGCTACATGAAATAACCCCCTATCGTACGGGGGGTTCATAACTTTACTTATAATAGTTGTAATAATAGTAGCCTCCGCCAATAACCAAAAGTAAGATTAACAGCACGACGATAAACGCATACCAATACCCATAACCAGTTCCCCCTGCTGCTGCATAATATGGGTATGGTGACGGTCCATATGGTGAATATCCGTACATCCTTATTTCCTCCCTCTATGTTGTTGACTACTTTATAAGTATGAACATTTCCCCCATATCGTTTAGGCTGATATCCATAAATCGTCCAGAAAATATACTCTTAAAACTTATTATTGGCTTTTTTATGTGTACAGACACGAACAAGCCTCTACTTACATACACATGACTTATAGGCACTTGCCTACATAAGTATTACTGGAGGTGGAGGTATGACAGGGCTCATAACAGCACTTGGCTTTTTTGTTAAAGAATTAGTGTTCTTAGTATCTTATGTGAAAAATAATGCCTTTCCACAGCCTTTGTCTGCATCAGACGAAAAGAAATATTTAGAACAAATGTCTGAGGGAGATGAATACGCAAGAAACCTTTTAATTGAACACAACTTGCGTCTCGTTGCCCATATTGTAAAAAAATTCGAAAACACAGGAGAAGACTCGGAAGATTTAATTTCAATTGGAACAATTGGCTTAATAAAAGCAATAGAAAGCTACTCACAAGGTAAAGGAACAAAATTAGCCACGTATGCGGCTAGATGTATTGAAAATGAAATTCTAATGCATTTACGGGCATTAAAGAAAACCAAAAAAGACGTTTCCTTACACGATCCAATCGGTCAAGATAAAGAGGGTAACGAAATCAGCTTAATTGACGTGTTGAAATCTGAAAATGAAGATGTCATTGAAACAATCCAATTAAATATGGAACTTGAAAAGGTTAAGGAATATATTGATATTCTTGACGGAAGAGAACGAGAAGTTATTGTTGGCAGGTTTGGTCTTGATCTTAAAAAGGAAAAAACTCAACGTGAGATTGCAAAAGAATTAGGTATATCAAGGAGCTATGTATCTAGAATCGAAAAGCGAGCTTTAATGAAGATGTTCCACGAATTTTACCGAGCTGAAAAAGAGAAGAGAAACCGTTTAAAGGAAAAATAAGAGTAACATAAAAAGAGAAGGGAGTTTAATCCCCCTTCTCTTTTTGCATGTTTATTTACTGCTTAGCTAGGCAGTGTCCTTCTCAACAGTTAAATGTAGTAATAATTCAATTTTCATCATTTTCATCGCCTCCAAATTTTTAGTAAGTCGTTTCAATTACATTTCACGATAAACTCCAAATTGTTTTTCTTTCATTTCATCCATTCTTTTTTGGATCTCTTGATTTCTTTCAACATCATTTTTTGAATTTTTTCTTTTTGAAACTGAAAGGGTCAATGTGATAAAAAATAAGTTAATTGTCATGTGTATCACCTCCTTTAAAGCATTTAACACCTCTTGATGTCTTTACACAGGTTGCCAAATCTTTTAGAGGACACTCCTTTTTAGGAGTCTTTTATTTTCTTTAACAGTAAAGATAGGAAGTAAGAACACATGGGTACTTGAAGATCGTCTAATGCTTAACGATCCTCCATAATTACTGAAAAAAGTAAATAAAAACGCCACAGGGGCAACCTGTGACGAAATAAAGACATATAAAACGCCACAAGATAAACCTATCAACCTGTGGCGTGTGGTTACTTTTATCATGAAATGTAAAAATAAACTACTATTGAGATACACCAGTGTGGTCGAATAGATCTTTTATTATTTTGTTGTTTTGTTTTTTAGATAAAGCAATACATTTGATCATTTTCTTCGACCTCCTTAAGTTTATTTATTACAATGGTAATTATATCCACAATTTCCATTTCTGTAAACAACATTTTTCACTTTTATTAAAGTTTATATTTTCTGATAATTAACCCTAAAATTAACTGTCTATAACACAAAAAAACCGATCCATTTAAAGAGGCCACTGAAAAAGTC
>NZ_NUMC01000061.1:0-42876 GCF_002577655.1 Bacillus sp. AFS040349
GAAGTTTTGACAATACGTTTCTAACCTAGACAGTGAATTAATGAAAAAGGGGATTTCCATTCAGCATAGTGACAAATTAACACTTGAGGAAATCGTTGAATTTATCTTGGAAGAGGAAAAGATGTTGAAAAAGCGACTATGATATGATAGTTGCTTTTTTTTATTTTTTAATGCTCCATTTCCTCACAGTAATAAAATACCCAATAAAAGCTAATTACTATACTTACATAAGTTTCAGGTCGTAGTAGGAGGAAATGATGGAAAATACAAATTTAAAGAAAGCCGAGAAAGGTGTATGGATTAGCATAGCCGCTTATGTTTTTCTATCTACAGTTAAACTAATTTCCGGTTATATTGGGAATTCAGATGCATTAAAAGCTGATGGGTTAAATAACTTAACAGACGTAATTGCATCTGTAACTGTTTTAGTCGGATTAAGGATTGCCCAAAAGCCTGCCGATGAAAATCATAAATATGGTCATTCAAGAGCAGAAACGATTGCCTCATTAATTGCTTCAATCATTATGTTTACAGTTGGTATACAAGTTATTGTTGATGCTTTTAATAATCTAAGATCTCCGGCAGAGACTACACCACAGCTGTTTACGGCATTCGTTGCGTTATTTTGTGCTATTTTTATGTTTTTTGTTTATCGATATAACCGCAATTTATCCAAAAAACTTGAAAGTAAGGCACTATATGCAGCTTCTCAGGATAACCGTTCTGATGCGTTAGTTAGTATAGGTGCCGTAATTGGGATTGTTGGAGCATATTTAGGCTGGGGCTTTTTAGATCCAATTGTTGCGGGTATTGTCGGGCTGATTATCATTCATACTGCATATGGGATTTTTAGAGAAGCTGTTCATGATTTAACAGATGGCTTTGATGCGGAAAAGTTAAAAGAGATAGAAGAAACGATTAAAAATACACCAGGAGTTACGTTTGTAAAAGATATAAAGGCTCGCGTATCAGGAAATCAAACAACAGTAGATGCGATCGTGTTTGTGAAATCTACTCTTTCCGTAGTAGAAGGACATGGTATTACAGATAAAATCGAGGAAAGACTCCGAGACATTTATAATATCGAAAGAGTTCATATCCATATTGAACCACATTAAAAAGGGAAGAGTGCATTCTTTCCTTTCTTACTTTTTCTTCTCCTAAACATCAATTAACGATTGGAGAAAAACTAATTGCAGTTCATATTGCTTAAAAATGTTTTAAACGTTAACGAGGTGATCTCGTCAATCTCAATGTACTGCTTTTTTGCGACCAATCCTTGTTTTGTTGCTCAAGTCCTGTTTCAATTACAATGATTAATGAGTCAAGCGTTGGTTCATTAATAGTAATTAAAGAAGTTTGCCTAATCTTCTTTCAATGGGTAATATACCAATACTCAATATACATCTCAGGCTTTTATGTAGAAGTCATAAATTGGCAGAACCCATTACTATCTAACAGTATTTTATTCCTAGTAAAAATAGACTATAATGAAGTTAATCATATATTTCTGGCAAACTATGTGAAAGCATAGGACGCAAAGCCACGGGTCTACGCACAGCATGATAGCCGGGTTACAAATCATGTCAAAAAACTGCTGTGTAAGCAGTTTTTTTGTGTTTTGTCAGTATTCTTTATATGAAATTGGGTTCCAAAATATAAGCGAGAAATTATAACATATTAGTGTTAATTAGTAGGTGAGGGTTTTGCAAATTTTCTTTTTCAGTATCATGTATCTGATTCCTGCGATTATTTTTATTTTTTTGGCAGGTATGGTTTATGGTCATAATCGAAAGTGTCGGAAGCATATTACATGTAGTTTATTTTTTCTATCGTCGTCTCTATGGTTTTTTGGGGTATTTACATCTAGCCTTATTTATCCTAAGTATCTTGATAAAATTGTTGTTTACTGGATAAATGGGTCAATTGCCGTTAGTGCTTTGTTATCCCTGCATCTTTTTTTAATCAATGCTAATATGTATAAAATGAAAAACGGGAAATTATTTAAGCTATTATTTATTCCAGGAATCGTTGTGATTGCAACGATTCCTTTTGATTCATGGATGTTAAACGAATTTGATGAGACCGCATTAAAACCTATGTTTATTCCAGGTCCCGGTCTGATCTTGTTATGGATTGTGGATTTTGCGTATCTTATAGTAAACGTATTTTTAACCATAAAGGAAATGAAAAAGGGAAATCAAGCTGCAGTATTATGGTTCAAAGGTATGATCTTATTTTTTGTATGGACCTTAACGATGTTGGTAGGCTCCATCCTTTTACAAAATACGAATTTATCATTTATCACTTTCTTAATTCCGCACGGTTCATTATTTTGGGCATACGCCATTTTCCTTAGTATGTCAAAATATGATTATTTATCATCGTATGAGAAACGATATAACATCTTGTTTCAGCGATCTCCACTAGGGATCCTCCTTATGGATGAAGATGCGGTTGTTCATGAGGCTAGTCCTCAGGTAGCCAATTATCTAGGTGTTAGCAATAAGGAACTTATTCAAAATTCGATTCTGTCTTTTTTAAATGGTGTTGATAAAGAAAAGTTTATAAAAGCACATCAAACATTTTTTCAAAATCGAATTAGGCTTACTGACGAAGAACTTTCTTTTGTGAATATAAAAGGGGAAGAAACAATATTGTCGTTTGATTCCGACTTTATTTTACTAGAAGGAAAGACACTTCAGTTTGTTATGGTAAAAGATGTTACAGAAGCCAAAAATAAGGTGAAACATGAGTATTATCTCGCATACCACGATATTTTAACAGGATTATCCAATCGGGCTGCTTTTGAAATAAAAATTCAAGAGCTTATAAGTAGAAAAGAAATGTTTGACCTTGTTTTGCTAGATCTTAATAAATTAAAGAAAATAAACGATACATTAGGACATCAAGCAGGCGATCATGCTATACGATACCTTGCAACAATCTTACAAGAAGCAGCTGGAGCTGAACATCATACCGCAAGACTAGGCGGTGATGAATTTGTTTTGTTACTAAATATTGATAAAACAGAAACCATTATCAAGCAAATTCGCAAGCAATTAGCTATTCCGATGAAGCGAACAGGTTCAGGACAAATGACTCTTTCTGCTAGTATTGGTGTTAGTCGTTATCCTCTTGATGGAGAAATCATGGATGAACTATATAGTGTAGCAGATAAAAGGATGTATGAAGAAAAGCATGATGTGAAGTTAAGAGGATGAATATTTTTAAGGCCAGAATCTTAGTTATCTACTTAACTGGGGGTCTGGTCTTTTTATTATTTCATTAAAGAGTATAGTAGATTTCGTTAAATTTAAAGCTAAAAAGGCAAGAAGGCAATGTCGGTTCATGAACGACAAAAGTGGGAAGGAAAGAGCCCGTACTGTTGATCATGAACTAAATGATAACTAATACTTTTAGCGGTACAGCTACTAATGGTCTTCATAATTGCGATGAAGAATAACTCTTTCATCCAAGCCACCGGCAATGGTCTTCATAACCCCGATGAAGACCAAAACTCCTACCAAAACCACCACTAATGGTCTTCATAGCCACTATGAAGGAAAAAACTTATTAATATTTAACTATTAAAAAAGCTATCGTGCCAACATGTGCACAATAGCTTTTATATTTCTTATCTTAACACTTACATATAATCATAAACAGAATCTTCGAAATAGAGCCAGTGAAAATATTCGATTTGTGAATCATCCATTTCAGCGATTTCTTTTTCGTTAAATTTATGTTTTTTTAATAAATCATTCACTTTAAAGTCTCTAGCTTGTTGGCTCATTTTACATCCTCCTAATATAAAGAAGTTATGCTTTGTAAACCTTTCTTGAACTTCTTGGTTTTATTATATATCTCAAAATGAGATTAAACCAATATTAATTTAAGATGATTTATCAGAAAATGATATAAAAAAGGGATGTAAACAAAATTCCTATAAGTGTACTGATTTACTAATCCATTTGTCATGACATTTGCAAAGTTACTAAGAAAAAGGATTTATAACCCAGAGAAATTTGGATAGTCAAAAAGAACTACTTATAAATCATATCTGTTTTTTAAACGAGAATGTCTGAATTTTATATATCTAAATATTCTGACAACATCTATTATGTACTTTTGTAAGGGTTTTCAAAAATGGTGAAGGGAGGGATACATTCAACTCGACAAGGCATAAGGTGACTATTTTCAATAACGAAAGGTAGTGAACTTATGAAAGGTATGAGAAAAGGTAGGAAGCATGCTGCAATATTATTAAGTGCCATGCTAGTGCTATCTAATTTTCCTATTAGTTTTCAAGCTGCAAAGGCAGAGGAAAATGTATTAACGAAAAAATTTGATTTTGGAACATCATCAAGTGCAGTAAAAGAAGGATATAGCAAAGTCTCAGAGGAATCTGCTTATAGCGAAGACGTTGGATATGGTTTTCAAGATCCATCAAAGGTCGTTTCAGGAGACAATGGAGCAACTGACGCATTGCAGTCTGATTTTATTTCAACAAAGGAAACAAGTTTTAATGTAGATTTGCCAAATGGTGATTATTCTGTATCAGTTATTGCGGGAGATTCGAAGGAAGCTACAAATATAGGTGTGAAAGCTGAAACCATTCAAAAGATTCAGGATACAGCTGTTGCCGCAGGAGAATTCATTGATCGTAGTTTTTCTATTGCATTAGTAGACGGACAATTGAATGTTGAGCTTACTGGCAGTAATCCAAAAATTAACGGACTTATTATTACAGAACTAGCTAAACGTGATGCAGGTGAGAAGCCAACTGTCTATATTGCAGGTGACTCTACTGTGCAAACATATGATGAATATTGGAAGCCTGAAGCAGGTTGGGGACAGATGATTCCACGATACTTTAATGATGACATTCTTTTTGACAATCATGCTATAGGTGGAAGAAGTTCTAAGTCGTTTATTTTCGAAGGAAGATTAGATCATATTTTGACAGAAATCCGTCCTGATGATTATTTTCTTATTCAATTTGGACATAACGATGCTACCATCAGCAGACCTGAGCGTTATGCATCAGTTCCAGATTATAAAAATTATTTAAAAACCTATATTAATGGAGCAAGACAACGTGGTGCCACTCCAATTTTAGTTACACCTGTTGGTCGACGTGATTTTAATTCAGAAACAGGCATTTTTAATGTAAGTTTTCCAGAATATGTAGAAGGTATGAAAGAAGTGGCAGCTGAACTTGATGTTGAGTTGGTTGATTTAAGTACACTTAGCCGTGAATATTATAACTCAATTGGTCCTATTGGAACTCTTTCTGTATTCCTTCATACAGAGCCAGGTATTTATCAAGCGTTTCCAAATGGTTCACAAGATGATACCCACTTCCAGGAATATGGCGCGATTCAAATTGCACGCCTTTTATCGTCTGGAATTAAAGAGTTAAGCAGTCCGCTAGCTTCATATGTTACAGACGTTGAGCCTCCAGCAAATGTTCCAAACAAGCCTTCTGGTGTAACGGCAAGCAGCATCAGCAATGCCGGGGCAGTATTAACTTGGGATGAAGTTGAGAATACAGATATTTATAAAATTTATCGTAAACTCTCAACAGAAGAGAATTATGTTTTAGCTGGTACCTCAACTATTCCTAGAATTAGCTTATCGGGAATGAACGAAGGAAAAACCTATCAACTTCAAGTTGTTGCTGTAAACGGAAAAGGAGAGTCCGATCGTTCAGATGTTGTTGAAATCAAAACAAAAGAAGCAACTCTGAAGTTTGATTTCGGACCAGTTGGTAGTCCTGTTGCAGAGGGGTTTACGAATGTTGATCTGAATACCGTATATACTGAAGAAAGAGGATATGGAATTAAAGATAATACAGGCATGATCACACGTGACCGTGGAGATGGAGATACACCACTTCGAGACGTAACACGTGATTGGCTAGGCTATTTTAACGTTGGTTGGGAATTTAAAGTGGATGTACCAAATGGATTGTATGCTGTGAAGGTTCATGTCGCTGATTTCCTTGGAAGTGCTAGAACAGACGTATCGATAGAGGGTAAAGATCTTGGCCCAGTAAATGCTTCAAGCCGAAATTATACGTCAAAGGTATTCTCTGATGTATCTGTAACAGATGGTCAAATGAATGTGAATTTTAAAGGATCTACTGGAATTGCAAATGGTCTTGAGCTTACGCCGATTTTACTCGCACCATCAGAACTGAAGGCTGCTGAAATATCGATTGATCCTGAAAATCCGTCTATTAATCTATCATGGAAAGCAGTAGAGGATGCAGCAAAATATAATATTTACCGAAAAGTTGCAGGAACTAATAAGGTAGAGCTTATTGGTACATCAGCAACGAATTCTTACAAAGATACTAGTATCGATGTTGGTATGGAATATGAATACACAGTTACTACGATTGATAGAGCGAATATCGAAACAGTTCCTTCTATGCCATTAGCTGTATCAATGATTGATTCATCTGTTTCTGTTCCAAATGCACCCGTAAACCTTAAGCTTGGTGACGTGAATAAAAATGATCTAACATTTAGCTGGGACAAAACGGAAGGAGCAAAAACATATAATGTTTATCGAGCTAAAAAGAAAGATGGCACATATCAATTAGTTGGTAAAACAAGTGATACGAAATATACAGATAAAACGGTTTTAACCACTATTAAATACTACTATAAGGTTGCTGCTGTAAATGCTGGTGGAATCTCTGAACAATCTGAAAGCCTTGAAACACCGGCAGTAACAGTACTAAAAAGACAAATGGAATCGATTGATCGCAGTCTCGTAGCTGTTAAAACAGATGAAGGCGTTTATCTAGGTTGGAGATTATTAGGAACAGATCCTAAAGATGTGTCATTCAACTTATATCGAAACGATGAAAAAATTAACACTTCACCTCTTTCAGACAGCACAAACTTCGTTGACAAAGAAGGAACCGTAGATGACGTTTACGAGGTACGCGCAGTTTTAGATGGGAAAGAAAAGAAGTCAAAAGATCGCGCAAATGTTTTAAGCAATAACTTCTTAGACATTCCACTTGAAAAACCAAAGGATGGTGTCACACCATTAGGAGATCCTTATACGTATTCCGCAAATGATGCAAGTGTTGGAGATCTTGACGGTGATGGCGAGTATGAAATTATTGTAAAATGGAATCCATCAAATGCAAAAGACAATTCACATGCTGGATACACTGGAAATGTGTATATCGATGCATACAAGTTGGATGGAACAAAACTGTGGAGAATTGATCTTGGTAAAAATATTCGTGCAGGAGCCCATTACACTCAGTTCATCGTTTACGATTTTGATGGAAACGGGAAAGCAGAGATTGCTTTTAAAACGGCCGATGGAACAGTGGATGGACAAGGAAACGTAATTGGTAAGAAAGATGCGGATCATCGAAATTCATCAGGTTATATCCTTCAAGGCTCAGAATATCTCACAGTATTTGAGGGTGAAACTGGTAAGGAACTTGTCACAACTGACTATGACCCACAACGTGGTGATGTCTCATCTTGGGGTGATTCATATGGTAACCGTGTCGATCGTTTCCTTGCTGGAGTTGCGTATCTAGACGGTGAGAAACCTAGTCTTATTATGGCCAGAGGCTATTACACTAGAACCGTTGTGACAGCTTATAACTTTAGAGATGGGAAGCTAACAAAAGAATGGACATTTGATACGAATAATGAAGGCTATAGTAGCTGGGCGGGTCAAGGCTATCATAGCTTAAGCGTCGCTGATGTTGACCATGATGGAAAAGATGAAATTGTCTATGGTCAAATGACGATCGATGATGATGGCTCTGGTCTTTATAACTCTGGATTAGGTCATGGTGACGCCCTTCATGTTAGTGATTTAGATCCTAATCGTCCAGGACTTGAAATTTTCTCCGTACAAGAGCATACCGATGCAAAATATGGCTATGATCTTCGTGATGCTGAAACAGGTGAATTCATCTGGGGCGTTAAAACTGGTGAAGATACTGGCCGTGGTATGACGGCTGATATTGATCCTACTTATGATGGTGCTGAGGCATGGGCTATTTCAGGTGAATGGAATAGTACAACTGGTGGTTTGTATTCAGCTACTGGTGAGAAAATCTCTGAAAATATTCCATCTTCAAACTTCGGTATTTGGTGGGATGGAGATCTTTTACGAGAATTGCTCGATCATAAATGGGATGCTAATAAAGGAGTAGGAACAGGTACAATCGCAAAATGGAATCACGAAGACAAAAAACTTGAGAATCTATTACTTGCTGAAGGTACTTACTCCAATAACTCAACAAAGGGTACTCCTTCTTTACAGGCTGATCTTTTAGGTGACTGGAGAGAAGAAGCGATTTGGAGAACAGAAGACAGCAGTGCGTTACGCCTTTACACAACAACAGCTGTAACCGATCATAAAATTTTTACTCTCATGCATGATGCTCAATATCGACAATCCATCGCATGGCAAAATGTTGGCTACAACCAACCTCCACACCCTAGTTTTTATATTGGTGAAGGAATGGAAGAACCACCATCACCTAATATTTATTTAGTGTCTGGTGGGAAAAATGATGAAAATGCACCTGAAACAACTCATGAAATAACTGGAGCAGCTCAGAACAATTGGTACAAAGAAGCTGTAAAAATTAACTTTACAGCAGTTGACAATGAGTCTGAGGTAGAGAATACGTATTTTAAAGTAAATAATGGCTCTGAACAATCAGGAAATACTGTTACAATTCAAGAAGACGGTAAGCATATTATTCACTATTGGAGTGAGGATGAAGCTGGTAATGTTGAAGATAAGAAAGAAGTAGCCATAAATCTAGACACAACTTCACCGGTCATTACCTTTAACCTTGAAGATGGAATAGAATTTGGTATCGATGAAGAAATAAATGTTACTTGCGAAGCTGTTGACGCTCTATCTGGCATAGATTCTTCTACTTGTAAGGAGAACACACAGCCAGCCTACCAGCTTGGAGTAGGAAATCATGAGTTTACTGCTGAAGCAATCGACCTAGCCGGCAACAAAACAAATAGCTCCATTTCAATTTTAATAAAAGTAGAGTATGATAGCTTAGCAAACTTAACACAACAATTTCTCATAGAAAATGGAAAGGAAGCTAATTTCCAACCATATCTTAAAAAATTAGAAGCTGCTAAAAAGTCAGCTGAAAAAAATAATACAAAAGCCAGAAACGGACAATTAAATGCTTTCATCAACCATGTTAAAGCTAAAACAGACAAAGAACTAACAACAGAACAAGCTACCTATCTCATTCAATTCACACAAGAACTAATGAAATAAAAGGCCGTGGGGAAAGGGCCGTGGGGACAGGTTTCTTGTCCCCATGAGGTTGATGAACGACAAAAGTGATTGGAATTGTATGCGTTCTGTCGTTCATAAGGTGAATGAACGACAAAAGTGACTGGAATTGTATGCGTTCTGTCGTTCATAAGGTGAATGAACGACAAAACTGGCCGGAACGGAATGCGTTCTGTCGTTCATTAGGTGGATGAACAACAAAAGTGGCCGGAACGGAATGCGTTCTGTCGTTCATAAGGTGAATGAACGACAAATGTGACTGGAATGGAATGCGTTCTGTCGTTCATTAGGTGGATGAACGACAAAACTGGCCGGAACGGAATACGTTCTGTCGTTCATGAGGTGGATGAACAACAAAACTAGTTATGATCTGACGCTAACTGTCGTTCATAAATTTAATGAAAACCAAAACTATTCATTTAACACTAAAAAAGCTATTGTGCTCTTAGCACAATAGCTTATATATTTTTTATATTAATAATTACATATAATCGTATACAGAATCTTCGAAATAGAGCCAGTGAAAATATTCAATTTGTGAATCATCCATTTCAGCAATTTCTTTTTCGTTAAATTTGTGTTTTTTTAGTAAATCATTCACTTTGAAATCTCTAACTTGTTGGCTCATTTGAAATCCTCCTTATTTAGAAGTTACGCATGTAAACCTTTCTTGAACTTCTTGGTTTTATTATATATCTCAAAATGAGATTAAACCAATATTAATTTAAGATGAATTACCAAAAAATGATATAAAAATGCTATTTATTTCTGTAAGTTTCATTCAAACGGAAAATTCATGTTTATTCACTGCTTACATTTTCTTAACTCTAATGTATTTCAAGAAAATCAAAGAGTGGGCTATACTGTAGCACTTAGGCGGAATTAGCACTTAGAAATAGGCCCAGTTTTATTAGTTCATTCAAAAAATTAATGCAAAAGCCCAAACGAATTTACTAGTGCAACATACTATGAGAATTGAGAAATTTGGGAGGTGAAGGAAAATGAGTGAAGCAGTAGGCGGTTATGGTGCAGGCTTTGCACTTATTGTTGTGTTGTTTATCCTTCTAATCATTGTTGGAGCAAGTTATACAACTGGTGGTTATGGACATGGAGGATACGGTGGTTATGGGTACGGAAATCCTTGGTACTAAGACTATAAAAACAATCGGTTTTATACAGGAGGCTCCTATAAAGGAGTCTTTCTGTTTTAATATTTCAAACAAGCTCTAAAGTCCATACATAATAAACGTTTCAATCATATGATACAGTAAACAATCTGACATTTTCGTCATACGATGCTGATTAGAGGGCCCTTTACATAAAAGGGGGAAGAAAAAATGCTTGATCAATATCCTCAAGTTTCTAAAGATATTGGATGGGTTCTTGTTATCATTTTATTTGTTTTGCTTATTATCATTGGGTTCATTTCTCTTCGAACATTAAATGTTCACAAACGACCTACTTCCGAACTCCCGAAACCAGTTCTTTATCTAAATAAAAGAAATGAGCGTTGTTCAGAATTTATTCTGATTGCCGTACTTTTCATTTTATTAGTCATTGTTGCTATTATCTTAAAAGCTAGCATGGAAAATCGACAAAAGAAAATGCTGTATCTTTATTTTTAACTCACATAAGTATTGTGCACCTCCTCATTAAACTTAATGAAGAGGTGTTTTTTCATTAACTTTGTATTATTCGGAACAATAAAGGTAAAAGAATGAAAAGCGAGGAAAAATATGAAACCAATCATAACAATGTTATTGTGCTTTGTTACATTAGTATTTCCAATACATATTTCAGCTCAACAACAAGTTCCGATTTTAATTTATCATTCCATTGACGAATTTAAAGGACTTGGTGACAAGGAGTTGTACGTTACACCTGAAAATTTTGAAAACCAAATGAGGTATCTACGAGACAATGGGTTTACCTTACTGACTTTTGAACGATGGCAAGATCTTGATAAAGTAGAGAAGCCGATTTTTATAACTTTTGACGATGGATACAAAAATAATTTACATGCATTTGCTATCTTTAAAAAGCTAGAGAATGAACGCTTTAAGCCAACAGCGACTATTTTTGTGATTAGTGACTTTATCGGACGATCTAACCGTTTATCATCTGCAGATTTAAAGATGTTGTCTGACTCTGGTATCATTTCCATCCAATCTCATACGGCAACACATCCTGATTTAACGAAGATAACCAAATTTGAACATGAACTCAAAGATTCAAAAGATAAAATTTATAACATAACAGGAGAACCAGTTATTGCACTTGCCTATCCCTATGGCAATGCAAATAACAAAGTTGTAGATGAAACGAAGAAATATTATTCTTTTGGACTCACAACAACTCCTGAATACTTTTCTAATAAAGGGATTAAAAATGAACTTTATCTTTTACCGCGAATTTATGTAAAGTATTCAACTACTATTGACGATTTTGCTCAAATAGTAGAAGGAAGATGATAGCTTTGCTCGTTTGGCGTTTTGCGGAAATAAAAAAGGGACATTCTCACTAAAAGGTAAGAGATGTCCCAAAATGGAAAAGTATCGATTAATGATCAACCATCGTTTCATTACGAACAATCGTCACTTCCTTTTTATTCGCTAAATGACGATACAAAAGGGCAAACAGCATGGATGGAATTGTACAGATAATCATCCCAATAAACGCGTATCTTGGTTCAATTTCGTATAAATAGCCGCCAAAAATCGTAAATACAGCCGTGCTCCAGCTGAGTGCAAGGGCAGAATATACACCTTGTGCCATTGGAATCTTTGTATGCGGAATATTATTTATTAAGTATTTCATAAAAGCATAGTGACCCATTGCAAAAGAGAAGGCATGTAATGTTTGGGCAAAACTAAAGACAATCACATTTGGGAAGGCAAATACTAAAATCCATCGAACGGTTGAACCAAGAGCTGCCATTGCTAGTAAGGAGCCAACTGAAAATTTTTGAAATTTCTTGTCTGCAAGTAGAAAGAAAATAATTTCTGCAATGACGCCAATATTGATAATCACACCGATTAAATATTTTGGTGCATCTATTTCTTGTAAATAAATGTACCCATAATTGTAATAAGAGGCATGAGCTGCTTGCAGTAGGATCACGATCATCAGCACTAATCCAAAATACTTGATGCGAAATAATTCACGAATGCCACCTTTTTTAGTAGGATCAATTTTTGGTTTCTCAGTTAGAATATCTGGTGCGCGCAAAACTAACAGAACAATGAACGCCATTATTCCAATTAGCAATACCCATAAAATAACGGAATCTCCAAAAGCCCCAGTTAAAACCGTTAAGATAAGACCCGCTACTACGAATCCGATCGATCCCCATGAACGACTTTTTCCATAATGCTTTAACTGCTTACTTTGTACAAGGTATCCAGCCGCACTATCTAAAGCAGGCATTAAGGTTGGATAAAAAACATGTAGAAAAAACGTAACAGCAAGTAAGCTAGGAAAGGAATCAGCAGGAATATAACATAAAATTGCTATAAGTGTTCCGATCGCCATTCCATTTAGTATGGTCTTTGCACTAAATTTTTCAGATAGATAAGGAAAGGCAAATAATGTTGAAAGCCCTCTAGCCACAAGGCCGAGACTCATAATTAAACTAGCTTGAGAAACTGTAATTCCTTTTTCAATAATCATCCATCCCGTCCAGTATGGAAGAAAAATGCCCCAAGTCATATAAAAAATAAAAAAACGTTTACTCATCCATTGGTATGTATTCATTTTGTTTCCCTCCAATGTTTACATGTTAGCATGGAGATAGGTACAATAATATGAGAAATCTCATATTTTGAGGTGTAGAATGAAAATTTATAAACAAGAGCAAAGACAGTACTACTTAGATCATTATTCGATTACACATTTATTTTCTTTTCCTATTGAAGAGTTTATAGAAGTCCGTGAGTATAAACGCGGGGAATGGATTATCCAAGAAGGAAATAGACCTGATTTTTTATTTTATGTGATTGAAGGAAATGCAAAAATTTATATTACACATCAAAATGGTAAAGTTTCTTTACTAAATTTTATTCATGAAAATGATTTCATCGGAGAAATGGAATTATTGCACAAAGTTTATTATACAAAGGGAATTCAAACCTCAACGAAAACGGTATGCTTTGCCATTCCTTTTCAGCAATGCCGATCACAGATGATGGAAGATGCAGCATTTTTACGTGAATTATGCAAATTTCTCAGTTCGAAAGCAACAAAAATGGCCGCCAAATCCTCTCAAAGCTTTGCATTCCCACTTGAAAATAGACTAGCTGATTTCATTATGAAAACGGCAGATGAAGGAATTTATAAAGAAAAGCATGTTACTGTTTGTGACTTTTTAGGTGTATCCTATCGACATCTCTTACATGTTCTTTCGCAATTTTGTGAGAGGGGATATTTGGAGAAGGACGGACGACACTATCTTATACAAAAGCCTAAGGAACTAGAGGAACTTGCTGAGAAACTTAGAAATTAGATAAAAAAGTTTAGGGAAGAGACATTGAAAGTGAAACTAAAATGAACACCCCATAATTAAAGGGGTGTTCATTTTAGTGAAATAAATACTAGCAAACTAGTTTAAATGATTTAATAAAGCCGTTGTGTGTAGCTTTCATTCAATTCCTTTGCAACTTGATCTGATGAAACATTTGGTAATTTGGAGTGCGCAACCAACATTTGTGGAGCTGAGGGAAGAGCCTCTTTCGCTAACCACGAATCAGCATCCCATAGCTGTGATCGTATAAAAGCTTTCGCACAGTGGACATAACATTCTTGCGCTTCTACTAATAGACCAAATAAAGGGCTTTTTCCATTTACCATACTTTTTTCTAGAAGTTCAGGATCACGACAAATATAAGCTTTCCCGTTGATTCTTAATGTTTCTCCTAATCCAGGAATGAAAAAAAGCAGCCCAATGTTTGGATTGGAAATGATATTATGAACGGAATCCATTCTTTTATTTCCTGGTCGTTCTGGAATAAATAAATGATGTTCATCTAATACCGTCACAAATCCAGGTGCATCTCCTCTTGGAGTTACATCACATTGTCCTTCTCCATTTCACTTTAAACTTGGATTGTGCTTTTTTATTTAGGTCAGATTGATAAATGATAAGTAGAACATTGTAACTTCTGTGGCAGTGGAAATTAAGAACTCACTTGACCTCTAGTTAACTCTAGGAATTAACATAAGTTTACAAGACATTTCCTATGAATTAACTTTGTTAAGTGATCGACGGTTAGCTGTTTATGCTCTTGATAGGATTAGGCAAAAACTTGATAGGAATGTGATAACGTTTACTTTTTAACATGCTCCATAATAAAGAGAAAAAGTCCAAAGAAAGGTTTTGACGAGTGTAAAGATTTACAATTTATAGAAGAGAAAATTTATATATTGAAAGATTAGCATAAAACACTAAGATTTGTCCCTTACCATTCATTTGCAGAGAGGAGAGGTTTTACCCATTGAGTTATTTCTTTATTATAAAAATGCAAAAATTAAAAGCTTCTGAAATTCTTGAGGCTCAATTTCATAATCAACGAGAAGGGGTAAGTAAAACAAATCCTTATATTGATAAGGAGAAGTCCCATTTAAACTATGACATCCTAAATCCTCAAAGGATAGACTATCAAGAAGCTGTGGAAAAAAGGATAGAGAAAGCCATTCTTTCTAAAAAGAAAATCCGAAAAGATGCTGTGAGACTTTGTGAAATCCTGATTAGTTCTGAAAAAGATTTCTTTAATAAGTTATCAGAAAAAGAGATCAAGAGATTTTTTATGAAAGGATTAGAATTTCTTCAAAAAAGATACGGAGCTGAAAATATCATCTATGCTACCGTTCATTACGATGAAAAAACGCCTCATATGCATGTTGGTTTTGTCCCAATCACTGAAGACTTTAGACTTAATGCAAATGATATATTTACGCGTCTAAACTTGGTCATGCTTCAAGATGATTTACTAATTCATCTAAATGAAGCTGGATTTGTTTTAAAACGCTCAGTTTCTGGCAACCGTGAGGAATTAGCAAAAATGTTTTTCTAATGAAAGTGTGCAAATTAAACTTTTCATTCAGCTATAGTACAGGCTGCTTTAGCTAAAAAATAGCTTTCTATAATGTCTCCAACATAGAAGCACGAATGTGGAATAATTAACATTCGCGCTTTTCTTATTTATGGTAGATTATAAAGAAACGAGCTTGGAATAAAGTGTATATAAGGTTGTAATTTGCAAGATGGAATGAATACTTGCTTTCTTCAATAGACTTTATTAGGAAGGAAGCGTGTACGTGTGTCGAAGGCCCCTCAACATCAGAACAACTATTCGGATTAAGGGGAAATGAGATTATTTTATCTTGTTCATTTTCTAAGCAACTAAAATCGTCCAATACATGAAAAAGTGAGGCTGATTTATGGTAGGTAAACTTAGAAAGATGAAACTGAAAACAGCTCTATATATGGGGATTTGTTTTTACTCTTTATCAATGTTAATCCATGTTCTTATTATTAGCAGTATTATCCCTTATACATGGGTCAATGGTGGACGTTCGGACTCATTTGCAGCTCAGTTTTCAATATCTATTATGAATATGTTCATTTGTATAATTGGATTAGTCTTTACGATAAAGATCGGTGGAAACAAACTTTATAAATATAATAAAGTAATGACTGTTATAAGTTGTTTTTTTGTTATATTATGGTCTTTTGGTTTTTTACAACAATTAGTAAGAACAACTTTTGAAAAAACGGTTTGTTCGTTACTATTACTCCTGGGAGTCGTATCACACCTACGGATGAGTATTGAATAAAAATACGTATCACATAATTGCCTAATCCTATCACAAGCACTTACGCAATACGAGTTGCCTGTATTATAATGAGCCTATTAGGTCAAAAACTATGAGGTGAAACTTATGATTGAACAATTACATCATCAACAGCAAGAGCTCGCTAGCCTGATAAAAAGGTATTCAGAACAAAATAGTCATCATGAAACTGAAATCTCTTCTTTATTTTTTTACAATGAATCTCAAACCACTGAACCGCGATATCGAGTTTTTAAGCCCTCTTTTTGTGTGATCGTTCAAGGGGAAAAGGAATACATGCTTGCACAAGAAAAATTTAGATATCGTCCTGGTGATTATTTTGTTGCATCCGTCGATCTACCAATTACAGGACAAGTAATAAAAGCAAATCCTAACAAACCATATTTGTCTCTTAAACTTGAATTTGATCCTGGTGATATAGTAGAGCTTTTAAGTGATGCTGACATTAAAGCAAACCCGAGAAAAAATGCGAAACGTGCTGTATTTGTTGATAAATTGGAAACCTCAATGTTTGATGCGGTAGTTAGGCTAGCACGATTACTAGAAAATCCGAAAGATATCCCTGTTCTAGCACCATTATTTAAAAAGGAAATTCTCTATAAACTGTTACAAGGTCCACATGGGGATGCTATTAAACAACTGACTATAAAAGGGAATCACGCCTATCATATTCGCGACATTATCGAACATATTATTACGCACTATGACAAGCCATTTAAAATTGAGGAACTGGCGGAAAGAGCAAATCTAAGTGTTGCTTCGATTCATAGGCACTTCAAAGAGATGACAACAATGAGCCCAATTCAGTTTCAAAAGCAAATAAGACTTCAGGAAGCTAGGAGATTGTTAATGACTGAATTAACAGATGCTGCTGATGTAGCATTTCGGGTAGGTTATGAAAGTCCGTCACAATTCAGTCGTGAATATTCTCGAATGTTTGGTTCCCCACCTACAATTGATCGAAAACAAATGAAAGAGAAGTTGGCTGAAACAAATAAAGTGGAGAAGCAGTCTTATTCATAAAGTTGATTGTCTTTAAATAAAGTAGTAATTTTAACTTAAGAATATGGAGTAAAAGAAACGATGAGAAAAACCGATAAAAATAAATGTAATGAATACTTATTTAGAGAGGGTTAAGATGGTAAGAAGCAAACTAGCACTCATTGTTTCAGCTGTAATTTTATGTATATGTATGAGTTTCTATTTCCCGTTTCCTAATAACAAAACACTAGACGCACGAGCTACATTCATGATGCTTCCAATTCGAAATCAAGACGGATACATTGTACTCGGTATTATTGGTTCAGTATTGTTTGTGATTGCCTTATTTTTACTCGTAATTGGCTTAAAGAAATATCATCTCAGAACGATGGTATTCGTTGTATTGATTTATTCTTTTTTACCAACACTTTTGATAACAATGTATCAAGAAACCTTTGCTAAGGGGATAACAGCTATTTCATATGATGGAAATGGAATCTGTCATTTTGATAGTGTGAGTGAAGATTTATTAAATGGGGAATGCTCTCTTGTTTTACATTATCGTAGCAGTGAATCTGTTTCATTTGAATTAGAATTTTTAGATTCATTTTCCCCTGAAGAAGAAGTACGAATGGAATCGCTCATGAATTTAAATGGCCCCTTAAGTTTACAATAGAAGGAAATAGTAAAGAAACGATTGAAGTAAAACAGTTACTTAATCTAACAGATGTACCTAACCATATTAGCTCAGGAACTTCAATGAATATTCATATTAAGTTAAGGGAGGGAAAGACTACTCGCATTTTGTAGTAAAACTCTCTATTTTTTATTGAAGGAAACGTTACTATTGTTTATATACAGTAATTTACTAAGGATGATTGATAAATAAAATTTCAATCCAAAGATAGTCAATTATCTTATAAAACATACGAAGAAGGTATTTAAAGACTCGATTGAATCTAGTTTAATTTAACATAAAATTTAAAGAAAATAAAAAGACCCTGTGTATTAGGGTCTTTCTTGACTTATTATTTAAGTAAATAATCGTTTAAAGCTTGTTGTAATGTACCTAATGTATCTGTCTTTTTGTTAAATGAGATGCCAAGATGTATCATTTTCCGTACTACCTCTGCTCTTAATCCGGTAATTACTGATTTACATCCCATCATTTCGGCTCCATCGATTATCTTTAACAAGTGGTCGATCACCTCAATTTCCATATCAGCGATTCCTGATAGGTCAATAATCAAAGTCTGAATGCGTAATTCTCCAATTTCAGTTAGTACTTTTTCCTCTAAAATAACTGTTCGGAATTCATCGATTGTGCCAATAAGTGGCAAAATACAAACAGAAGAATTTATTGGTATTATTGGAACAGATAAATTTTCAACCATTTCTCTTTGTGCATTAATCAATGAATCTTTGTATGTAGAATAACTAATAAAGAAGGCGTTTAAAAAATTATCTATGTGGTTATTTATTTCTTTTTCAAGAGTGAAAAATTCATTAACATTCAGCTGTTCTTTCGTTAATTTATTAAACTCATTAATAAGATACCAAACTGTCCTACGAATAGCCTGCACCCACTCTAATTTAAAGGATAAGTCAATGGAATGAGTTGCCCAAGCAATTCCTTCTTGCTTCGCAAACTGTTGAAGTTCTTCTTCTTTGCCATCAATTATATAAATAACAAGCTTTTTAGCATTGTTTACCAGGTCAATATTCCCTATTTGTAAGATTTCTTGAATTTTATCTTTCACATTAACAGCCTCAGTAAGAAGTAACTCTTCAAAATTATTTAAATTATTCTCAAAAAGATCTCTTAATTCATATGAATCTAGGTAGTTAAATTTCATTGAAAGTTCCTCCATATTTGTATGTTGTTGACACTTTATTCCTTTATATATTTTAAAATATTACTCTAAAAAAATGAAGGGCAAAGTCTTGGGTTAATTGTCCTAAATTAAATTTGCAAAGAAAAACAAAGCCACATAAAAGAATGGCTTTGCTGATAACTATTATTCAATTAAATTAGTCAACAATAACTAATCCTAATATCGCTGCAAACTGAACAGCCTGGTAGGAAGAAACTTTGCACCCCTGTAGATCTGATAATGACACAGTTAGCGTTTCAAAGGAAGACGTGCTAATATCTATACCTTTAAGAGATGTACTTTCAAAGCTTGCACCATTAATGTTACAATCTGTAAAATCTACCTTCTTAAATTTGCATTCATAAAAATCAGAGCTTTCTAATGATGTATCTTGAAAAATCACCTTTTCTAATTTAGAATTTCCAAAACCTGATAAATTAAGTAAAGTATGATGAAAGTGAACATTACCAAAGCTAGACTCTGTTAGATCCACACCCAGAAGTTTACAATTTATAAATTCAGCTCTATGTATAGAAGAAGAATTCATTTTTGCGTTGGAAAAGTCACAGTTTTCAAAAGTAACATCTGTGATATCAATATTTGAAAAGTCTGTAGAATTAAATTTACAATTTTTAAAGAGCATCTTATATAAACGCACTTTAGGAAGTACTTCGTTTTCAAATAATGCATCATTGATTTGACACATTTCTAATTCTAAATCTTCTTCATAGAAAATATCAGTAAAATGTTTCAATGGTAAATCATGCTGATTTTGTATTTTAGGTGATTCAATTTTCATTTATAAAATTCCCTTTCTGAACTTTGATTTATTCCCCTATTTAACTTTAAAATAAAGAATATAAGTTTTTAAGTCTTTATTTTTTCAAGAAAATGTGGACAAAGACTGATAGTAAGTTTGTTAAACTGATTCTTTTGTCAATTATTTCACACAAACACTTACCTATTATTACCATTTATCTTAATATAGGGGAAAGAGTATTTGTTCATAAATGAAGGGGGGATGAAATGAAAAAATTAGCAGCTGTCTTATTAGTTCTACTGATTAGTGCTTGTAGTATAAATGAGCCATCATCAAGTAACACGCAGGTGCTCACACATGAATTTGAAGAGAATGGAATTGCTTTAGAAGCTACTATTGAGGTGGATAAAGAGATAAAACTAAACGCGTCAATCACTAATACGAGTAAAGAATCAATTATTTATAATGGTCGATGTGGTATTCCTTTTATGATCTTTATAAAAAAAGAAGATGCACATCTATATCTTGTGAGAAGTAATGGAGACGAAGTGAATTGTGAAAGTGTTTTTGACCCTAAAGATTTAAAGAAGATGGAGCCTAATGAAACCTTTGAGAAACAAGTAACCTTTAAGCGTGAAGTAAACTTTACAAATCAAAGTACGGTTCAAGCACTAAATGGTATGTATGAGGTGTCTTTTTCTTTCCAAAAACATGAAAATGAACCGTTTGTATCCTTAATTCCTTTAGAGCTGAACAATGATCAAGAACCTGAAATATTCACTGTTGAGCAAGCGAAAGAGAGAGCAAAGGAAAAGGAAGAAGTGAAGAAGTGGTTTGAAGAACATCAAGGTGAAGGGATGTCTATAGAATCAGAGGACAGCATTTTAAACGATGGAATGTGGACAGTTATTTTTCGTGCTGTTCACAAGGATGGAGCAGATCGGATTATAATTAACTTAGATGCAAAGTCTGGTGAATTTGGGGAAGTTCACTATGAAAATATAGGGTTAGAGACATTGAAATTGTTAAATGAATAGGATAACGTTTTTCACACTGTCAGGCATGAGCTAAGTTCAACTAATGCCTGACTTTTTGTGTTTTATTCTTTTTCATTTTCCTTAGAATCTAATTGGTAATGTTCGTTAAGATATGGATTTTCAGTTGTTGCAAAGTTTACAGACAGAAGACTCATTTCTGGATCCATCCCGTAATAGCCTTTTAACTTATCGGGCGCAAGCTCACCGCTCCTAAATTGTGGTTCTTTATGATCTTTCATACCAATTCCCCTTTCACCGTTATCTTTTTATATGATCGAGGTAATTATTCGGATGAACGGATAAATAAAGTTGAAGTAGGTGTTCATCCATAACTAAATATTCATTCTGTCTGACAACATAAAAAAGGCAGACTATTTAAATAGCCTGCCTTCAATCACCTATTTATTAGTAACCACCATAGCCTCCACCAACGTAAGAAGCACCAATGATGATTAAAAGGATAAATAGGACAACGATTAGTGCAAAACCTGCACCGTAACCATATCCGCCACTCATATCTTACACCTCCTTTACATGAGGTTGATGTATAGTATGATTTAATTTTGGCTTTGATTGGACGGCTGTATTAGTCCTAAAAGCATTAGGTTCACTAATGCAAATATTCAAGCTGCAAATTATTACTTGATGTACAATTACTTTTAGAAAATATTTTTACTTATTACAAAATTAAATGAACCTTTTCATCTATTTACTTGTATAAGTTAGTAAAAGAATGAAAAGGAGAGGGGAACACATGGCGTTAGGTTGGCTTATTGGTACTATTATTGCTGTTTTACTCGGTACGACATTTGCTATGTTAATCGCAACGATGAATAAAAAAGTAGTTAGAAAATCAAAAGGTGATATTGATTTTAGTAAGTCAGACATCTATTTCCACTGGACGAGATGGGATTATACGATTATTTTAGCAGCTGCTTACACATTTTTGTGTATTACAGGGCTTTTTGTTTTTTTACTTCGTGGCGATAACATTGATAGTCCGTGGATCCAGTTTTTTGTGCATCAAACATTTGTATTTTCTTTACTTACATTTATTTGGTTTATCACAAGAATCGCTTTTGTTTTTAAAGGGATAAAAGAACGGTGGTCACATGAGTTTAAATAAAGAATTCTTAATTGATGATGACGGTAAGCGAGATAAACATTCGATCGAAGAAATATTTGTTAGCTACAAAGCTTCAATCTATCAATTTGTTTATCGATATTGTCAAGATGAACAACTTAGCGTTGATATTGTGCAAGATACGTTTATAAGGTTTCATAAGTATCAGGGAAATTTTGATGAAAGTAAATCTAGTTTAAAAACCTTTTTATTTCGTATGGCTTATCAGATTATGATTAATCGTTTGAAACGTCGGAGTCGCTTTAAAAAGCTTTTGCCTTTTTTATATCAACAAAACGAACAACAAGAATTATCTGTAGAAGATAAACTAACAATTCAATCAGCCATACAACAGCTCCCCGATGACCAACGTGCCGTTATCCTTTTAACTTACTATCATGATCAAACACAGAAGGAAATTGCTAATATTCTTGAGATTCCAATAGGTACTGTGAAATCAAGACTTCATGCTTCATTGAAAAAATTAAAGGTTTTATTGGAGGTAAAAGAATGAGTAGAAACGAGATTCCAAAGGAGCTTCAAAACCATTTGGAGGAATTTCAAGTTGACGTACCGGATATCCCGCTTACAAAAAGTAAGGTAGACCGCATAGCAAACTGGATTTATGCACCTGTAAAAAGCCCGATAGATCTACTTAATATTAAAGGAAATTCGATCACACGACTTGTAATGTATCCGTTTATTTTGCTATTGATTGTGTTCATAACACCTATTTTCTTTATTTAAAACTATGATCAAATAGGCAGTAAGGAATGGTTCCTTACTGTTTTTTATTATGCGAATTCTCAAACTTGATTAGGACAACCTATTAAAAAGGAGGGAGTCATCATGGGTTTTCGTATTTTATTTTTTCTTATTTTACACTGTATTCTTTTTTCAAGCATTGCAAGTGCTGAAGCCCCACTAAAAGCAGCATTTGTTAGGGACCATCAACTGTGGATTAAGAATGGTAGCCAAGAAATCCAACTTACAAATAGCGGCTGCGTAAGTTCGCCACAATGGTCATATGATGGACAGTTTATAGCATATACCAAGAGCAATAAGCTGGGTGAGTCATCAAATTTGTTCATCTATGATATAAAAAAGAAAGAAAATTACAAGCCTTACATAGTTGTCGAAACATCTGATTTTAAATGGTCACCGATTAAAAATCAATTAGCCTATACATCAGGTGGCGTGTTAAATGTAACGAAAATGAAGGAGGGTCGTCCGCAAGGCTTTGAAAATGTTGCAGTAGGAGTTAACGGTTTTGACTGGTTTCCAAATGGAAAAGAATTTATCGTTTCCTCACAGGCCAACTTACTTCCTACAGGATGGGGACCTGTACAGCTTTTTAGAATGCCTATAGATGCAAATCTGAACTCAAATAAAATAAAATCATTTTATACAATTAATACAACAATCCCTGATTTATTTGCCATTTATGCTGATTATTTTAAGTGGAGTTATAACGGAAAATGGGTTAGCTTCATAGGAGTTCCAACTGCATCATGGTCTATGGACAGTAACACTTTATGTGTACTTTCCGAGCAAGGAGAACAATTCCAACATGTTGGGAAAATGCTAGGGTATTCAGATTGGGTAAAGTGGGCACCATCATCTGAACAGTTAGCTTATATTTCTGGAGAAGGAAGATTTTTTGTTGAAAACAAAAATCTCAAGATAAAAGAAATGCCTACCACGTCAAAGCAAAGAGAATATACACCTAAAGGTTATGTCGATCTCGATTTAGAATGGTACTCTCCTGAAAGAATGATTGTCGCTCGTGCCAAAGAAAATAAAGAGTGGGAAGAAGGACCAGTTCCTACAATGTATACAGCCCTTTATCTTATTTCTCTAAAATCAAGCGAGCAAATTCAAATAACTAATCCTAAAAGTAATGAGATTGATATTGACCCTCAAACGGTTTCTACCTATATCACTTGGGTTCGTAAAAAATCAACCGAGGACTCTCGTGGCGATGTTTGGATTAAAAAAGGGGTAGATGGAGAAGAAAATATATGGTTAAAAAATGTTGATTCTGCACCTGTTTTCTTTAAGGAATAAGATATTGCTCTTTATTACCGTAGGTAGGGAGTGATATAAAAAAAGTAGTCATGAAAAGTTTTTTTTCCACTCTTGAATTTATTTCCTATTCTTTACAAAAAATAGAATTAATGACGATGAGTGGAGTGTTACTATTGAAAATTAATATGGAACAACAACAAATGGAAACTTATGAAAAAATTAATTCAATGATGAAAGATGTTACAGATTTAAGGGTTGAATATTGGCACCAATACTCAAACTTTCAATCTTGGCAATTTTGGTTTATATTCGTCCTAATGTTTTTGACTCCATTATTAGTGTTATATTTCACTATTGATCGAAAAAAAATATTTCTCTTAGGATTTTATGGCTTTAATATCAACACATGGTTCGGACTAATAGATACGTGGGGAAATAAACAAGGATTATGGGGATATCCATATGAACTAACACCATATATACCTGGAAATTTGTCTTTAGATACAGCATTAATTCCGGTTCTGTTTATTCTAGTTTACCAATGGACATTAAATCATAATAAAAACTTCTATTTATATTCTATTGTTTTATCACTATTTTTATCGTTTATATTAAAGCCGACTTTAGTCATGCACAATTTTTTTCTTCTTCATAAGTGGGCGAATTATTTTTACCTTTTCATATTTTATTGCATTATTTTTCTTTTCTCCAAACTACTTACAAACATATTTCTGAAGATGTCAAAAAACTCATCGTTTTTATAATCACAATAGATTGAAAATTTTATATAAATTTTGTCGTTTTTCATTACTTAATCAATACAATTAGTTAAAATAGACTGTATGATGAAAGATACCAAGGAGAGAGTAAACTTGAAAAAGCTATTTATATTATTTGTTTTTCTATTCTGCTTAGCTGGCTGTAGCTCATCAGGACAGGAAACGGAAGGAAATTCACAGGAAGTTGTGGAGATCACCGTTTCCGCTGCTGCTAGTTTAACAGATGCACTGAATGAAATAAAAACTCAGTTTGAAAACGAGCATCAAAACATCAAAGTCACGTTTAATTTCGGAAGCTCAGGAACTTTACAACAACAGATTTTGCAAGGTGCACCAGCAGACCTATTTTTCTCAGCAGCAGAGGATAAGTTTGATGAATTGATAAAAAAAGGGTTCATTAATGAAGGTAATTCGGTTGATTTAGTTGGGAATAAAATTGTTTTAGTAACCCCAAAAGACAGCCAAAAAGGAATTGAGTCCTTTAGTAATTTAAAAGAAAAAGCGGACAAAATTTCAATAGGCATCCCAGAAACGGTCCCGGCAGGAAAGTACGCAAAGGAAATGCTTGAAGCAATAGGGGAATGGGAAAGTGTTGAGAATAAAATTGTGTACTCTAAAGATGTAAGACAAGTGTTAACTTATGTAGAAACGGGAAATGTCGATGCAGGTATCGTCTATAATACAGATGCTCTTATTTCCTCCAAAGTCAATGTTATTGCAACAGCAGAAGCGGGGACACACACACCAATTATTTATCCAATAGGAGTTATTAATGAAAGTAAAAATGTAGAAGAAGCAAAGGTCTTCTTTACCTATATGAAATCTGAAAATGCTTTAGCAATTCTAGAGAAATATGGTTTTTCAAATCTATAAATCTATAAGAAAAGAAGAGAACCAAGTACTCTTCTTTTTCTTATTCCTTGATCCCTACGACGCGAATTCTTTTATAATCTGCCACCCAACGACCATCTTGAAAGAGAAGTTCTCTTACATTATTTTCTACAAGATTCATTATTTGATTCTTTTCACTTTCCTCAACATCAATAAACATATCCCCAGCAAACATCGTAATCCAGTTCTTTAAGCCGCTTTCTCCATCTAAAGGAGTTGGTCGATCAAAATGACATGCAAATGCTACACGAAACCCAACTCTTTCCATTAACGAAGTGTATTCACCTATACTCGGAAAATACCAGGGGAATTTCTCCTTATATTCAATATTTGCAAGTTGAAATTGATTGATCATTTCATTCGTAATTACCTGTACATTCCCTTGTCCTCCAAACTCTGCAACAAATCTACCTCCGGACTTTAAGCTATTAAATATACAGTAAAGTGCTTGCTCTGGTTCTTTTATCCAGTGCAGAGTTGCGTTAGAAAAAACAGCATCAAATGTTTCGTTATCATCCAATTCCAATACATCTTTGGAGAAAAATCGTATATGTGGGTATTTAAGACATGCTTGGTTGATCATATTTTCAGACTTATCAATCCCAGTCACATCTACCTCATATTGAACTAAATGATTTGCTAAATCACCTGTTCCGCATCCTACATCAAGTATCCTTTCTCCTTTTTTGGGTGATAACATGTTTATTAAATCTTGGCCAAAGTCTGATACAAAAGAATGGTTTCCATCATATAACCTCGCATCCCACATATCCTTTACAACTTGCTTCATGATAAAATCCTCCTTTTTCATAACAACCTTTTAATCTAGAAAACTATGAGTTGTAATTGAATTATAGTGGATAAAGGGTATAATTAAAATTAACAAAAATGGAAAATTTTAATAACAGTTCGTTATAAGGGTGATCACGATGGATATAAAATGGTTAAAAACATTTATTGTCTGTGCAAAGCTTGAGAATTTCAGACAAGCATCAGAAGAACTATTCCTGACTCAACCAGCAATCACCAAACATATAAAACGACTTGAAGAGCATTTAAATATAGAACTGTTTGAAAGAAGGGGAAAAGCAGTTTTCCTGACTTCTGCAGGTCATAAATTTCTTCCTTATGCGAAAGATTTTTTAGCCAATTATGAAGAAGGAATAAACCGTTTTGAATCATGGAAGCAGGGCTATAATCGAAAGTTAACTATCGCCACTGCACCGCAAATTGCCTCATCATTTTTACCGAGATTATTGAAAGAATTTATCCATACAAATCCTGATATTGAAGTCATAGTAGATGTTGTAAACTCTTACGATGTAGGGGAAGCGATAAGTAGTGGAAAAGCCGACTTAGGATTGACTAGAATTTATCCAGTACAAACAAATGTTAAAAATGAAAAGATTCACGAAGAGCCGGTTATTTTGGTTGGTCCAAATGAATGGGAAGACAGCTTAAAGCATGAAAAACATGCATTATCACATTACAGACTCATTACACATAATCACCCAGATTATTGGGACTCCTTGTTGAATGATGTGAAAAGACATTATCCAATCATTCAAACAATGGTTGTGAATCAAGTTGAAGTAACAAAAAAATTCATAGAAAACACATTAGGAGTTTCGTATTTACCATATTCTATGGTGAAAGATGATATAAAAAAGAACATCCTCTCAGAAATCGTTTCTGATAAAATTTCACCACCTATTTCAGTAACATATTTAGTAACAAAAGTAGAAACAAACGAAGTGAGAAGTTTTCATGAGTTTATAAAAAATTATCTATTTGAGCCCTGAAGTTGAGAGGGGATTCTTATAACAAAAGCCGAGCTAAGGCCGGCTTTTGTTGTGTTTATATAATTTTGTTTGTAAAAGCTTTAAGTTTTTCATCAATTGCTCATATTCTTCCAACTCAATATTGCATAAAACCATTTCATTTGTTATTTTTTCAGAAATGGCTTCTTTTTCTTCTATTGCTTTAGCTTGAAGATAAATACTAACTTTTCTTTCATCTATAGAAGAGCGCTCTTTTTTGACCCAGCCATTTTCTTCAAGTCTTTTTAGCATTGGTGTTAAAGTGCCAGTACCAAGGTTTACCTTCTCTCCCAGTTCTTTTCCCGTAAGTCCATCTTTCTCCCATAATGCCAATAAAACTAAATATTGAGGATAAGTGATTCCAAATTCTTTAAGTGCTTTTGAGTATAATTTCGTAAACAGACTACCTGTTTCATAAATAGCAAAACAAAGCTGGTTTTCTAAGGTTAAAAAATCATTCAACTAACTCATCCTTCATAAAACTTATAGTAGGTGGGCGATATCCTTTTCTATTTTAGCTGGATCGGTTGTTGGTGCATAGCGTTTAACGACATTTCCATCCTTATCAACAAGAAATTTTGTGAAATTCCATTTGATTTCTTTAGATAGGACACCTTTCTTTTGTTCTTTTAAAAATGAAAAAAGGGGGTGGGCTTGATCACCATTTACATCAATCTTTGCAAACATCGGAAAAGAAACACCATAATTTAACTGACAAAACTGAGTTGTTTCCTCAATATTTTCATACTCCTGGTCATTAAATTGACCACATGGAAATCCTAAAATCTCCAAGCCTTTGCTGTTATATTTTTCATAAAGCTCTTGTAACCCACTAAATTGATTAGTTAATCCGCATTTACTAGCAGTATTCACAATAAGTAAAGTTTTTCCTTCATACTCTCTTAAAGACTTTGTGTCACCATTTGGCTTTTTCACTGTGAAATCAAATACTGTATTCATATTGATTCCTCCTTCAACATATAAATCGTGTACGATTAAATCGTACCAGATATAGTTTTTTAATTCAATTATATTGTTTTGATTTTACGAAATGGCATGCTTTTTATCCGTTAGCGTTAGTTGTGTTTTGGGGGAAGGAGTTTTAAAAGGAGGAAATAGATTCTGTGTAACTGTTTAATGATAGATTCTTTGAAAACATGTTTTCACTATTTTATCCAGGATCAGAAAAGCTCAAAGAGAGACTTTAGGTATAGAACATATCTATTATTTTTATAATGAAGATACAACCCACCATTTTCATACATGGATGGTTCCATGCTATGAGTGGATGTATGAGTTTGGTCGTTCTGTGGAGTCGGTAAGACCTGTTCTTCTTTACGCTAGAAACAATATGAATAGTGAAGAAAATATGAGAGAGGTATTAACTGCAATATGTGCATTAAGGGAAAGCTTGAGTAACTTTAATAACGATGTTCCGAATGGTATCTCTGCTGATCTTGAGCAGCTTCTGTGTAAATTTGAAGAAGCATGAAGAAACCATCACTGAACTGAATTAACAGCTTGCCGTTGGTTACTAATTGAGACATGAATTGGTAAGAAGAGAAGATTTGTGTCTCGATACTCCCTTAATCGGGACACACATTCGGACTTTCAGCTAATTTTTGTCTCGATACTTCCTGAATCGGGACACTATCCGGGACCAAGTGCAGATTTGTGTCTCGATACTTCCTGAATCAAGACACTATTCGACGCCAAGAGCAGATTCTTGTCTCGATACAGACCAAGACCAAACCTAGACATGAAACAAGCCTGGCAACTGATTCATAATAGCTTATTGGTGCCTGTCCTTGACAAAAAAGAATCCTAGGGCTTAAGAAAGGCACCTTTTATTTAACCATTTTTTTATTGTTTAAATTGATCAGAATTTTCTCTTGCGAAGGCACCGCCTTCTTTAATTGTTTGATCAAGAGCTTGTTTTGCTAAGGTCTCCATGCTAATTTCTTCGTTATATTTTTGTGATTGAGATGAATATCCTCTAGACAATGACCCTTTATTTGGTTTGTTTGTCATTTAGATCCCTCCTTTAGGTTTTAGTATGTTCTATTATGAAGAAAAAAACTGAAGAACATGTAAATTGAAGTAGCAACCATAAAACACTGATCTTTTTAAAACAATAAGCTTCCCTTATTGCATTTCATAAAACAATCAACATTTTCTTATCTCCCATTTTTATTATAATTAGAGTAGATAGATAATCTTACGAACAAACGAACGGGGGAGAAGGGATGGATATTAAAAAAGATGTTCAAAAGCAATTCGGGCGTAGTGCTGATGAGTATGTAAAGAGTAGCGGTCATCGCAAGGGTGAGGATCTCAAAAAATTAGTGGAAATAGCTCGTGTGACAGGAATTGAGCATGTTCTTGATGTTGCAACAGGAGGAGGTCATACGGCAAACGCTTTTGCATCTCTTGTTAACAAAGTAACAGCAGTTGACTTAACACCAGAAATGCTAACGGCTGCTGAAAAGTTTATTAAAGGAAATGGTCATTCAAATGTAGCATTTGTTGAAGGAGATGCAGAAAAACTACCTTTTCCAGACGATACGTTCGACATCGTTACTTGTCGTATTGCTCCACATCACTTTCCCAATGTCCAACATTTTGTTAGTGAAGTTCACCGGGTATTAAAAACTAACAGTCAGTTCCTGCTTGACGATAATGTCGCACCTGAAGTGAATGAATATGATCAATTTTATAATAAAATTGAAAAAATAAGGGATTATAGTCATTTTCGCGCGTGGAAGAAAACAGAGTGGATAAACATGTTGGAGCATGTAGGATTTGAAATACAAGAATTATACCGTTTTGAAAAAAGGTTTGATTTTAACAGTTGGTGTGATCGAATGAAAATGTCACAAACCGATAAAGAGTCATTAAACGATTATATTGTTAGTAGCAATCAAGAGGTGAAAAATAAGTTTCGTATAACCATTCAGCAAAATAAAGTTGAATCGTTTCTCGGGGAAGCTGTACTATTAAAAGCAATAAAATCATAGGAAACAAAGGGGGAATCGTTCTGAAAAAAATAGGCTGTATACACGCGCATTATTCAAATATAGATTACCTTGAAAAAGCTTTTTTAACTTCCGATATAGAATTTCTTCATTTTGTTGATCCTGGATTAATGCACTGTCTTCAAGCCGGGAATTCCTTATCAAGGGAAGAAGCTCAGGAAAAGGTGAGGGAGCAAATTGCATGGGTTGCAAAATGCCAAGTGGATGCCATTTTAATCTCTTGTACGAACTATATTGCCCTTCTAGAGGAAGCGGTATTACCAACAACAGTTCCAATTATTAAGATTGATGAACCATTTTTTGAATCCATTTGTCAGATACAAGAACCACAAACGATTGTTTTCTCCAATCCGGCAACTGTTGAAGGAACAATGTCACGCCTTTATCAATATGCTTCTGCGCAGCAAAAATTGATTGATCTTGAAGTTGTTGTGGTGGAGAACTCATTTAACTTGATTATGAATGGGTTAAAAGAAGAATATAATCAAAAAGTAGTTGATTGTTTAGAACAATTAAAAGAAAAGAATAGAGTCATATCTGTTGCTCAATTATCCATGGTTGAGGCAGCTAAGCAGGTTGAAGATAGAGCCTCGATAGGTATTATTAATCCTCTGAAGACATTAAAAACATTGATTAATAATGACCTAAATAAGAGCTTCATATAAAATTCAGGCACAAACTAATTTTACTAGTTTGTGCCTGAAAGTTCTAAATTAATTAATTAAATTCCGACTCAAGTCGTTTCATAAACTCTTCTGCTGCACTATAACCTTGTTGCTTTAAAAGCCAATTGTTTGCAGCAGCCTCAATTAACCCCGCTACATCTCGACCTGGTTGAAGCTGGATTTCAATATGTGGAACTTGAACACCCATATAATCAGTAAAAGTAGGTTCATGTTCTAATTCATTATTAAGTGAATTTTTTTCCCATTTCTTCAATTCAATATCAAGCGCAATTCTGGTTTCATCTTGGAATGCTTTTCTACCGTATAGGCGGACAACATTTAATAGTCCGATACTACGTAGTGATAGAAATTCCTTCGTCTTTTCATCATGGGTCCCAAGGATTGTTCGGGGACTAAGCTTTTTTAATACAACAATATCATCAGCTACAAGTCGATGACCTTTACCTATTAATGTGTGTGCTGTTTCACTTTTACCAACACCTGATTTCCCTCGAATTAAAATTCCCATACCATATACATTCACGCATACGCCGTGTACAGCAATTTCCTCAGCGAGTGCTTTTACCATATAAGAATCAAGCTTCATCATAAATTCAGAAGTTGTTTCTGGCTCGTTTGTGCATAACAAGGGGATGTTTTCTTCAATGCAATATTGAGTTAAATATGTTAAGCCTTCTGGACGAGCTGTAACAATAAAACATGGTGGATGGTATTTAACAATATTTCCAATTCGCATTTGACGTTCCTCTATACTTAACTTATGCAAATAGTTAATTTCTTTTCTTCCAAGAATTTGAACACGTTCAGTTGGAAAAAAGTCAAAATGACCAACAAACTCCAAGCCTGGGCGGTGTGATCTTGGTTGGGAAATAGGTTGCTGTAAGTTATGGACTCCAGTTAAGACTTTTAATGAAAATTGTTTGACTAAATTTTCAACTGTTAATGTTTTCAATTCTATTTCACTCTCCGTAAACTTATCCTGTACTAATTCTAGTAATGGTTGATATGTTTATCCTACTTTAAATTTCTTGAATTTTCTAGTGAATTTCTGTGAAATATGATACAAAAACAGGTTTAAACTCATTTCATTATATATTTAAAGAGACTTTATTGGAGAAAACCCGGAGGTGGAGTAAAAGAAGGGTGTGAGAATATAGAAAATGCCCATCCAAAAGGAAGGGCATTTTTTATAAGAGAGATATGAAATTCTCGAAAGGTTACACTAATGTCTTATCATTATTATATTCCAAATCTTTTTGTCGAACAATGTCGAAAATATGGTAATTTTATAGCTGGTTGGCTTTAAGTTCGATTATTTCGCTTGATGATGGTCTCTTGATCTAATAAAGAAAAAAGCAGTAATCCATGATGTAATCGGAATGATTAAGGCGATTCCAATACCGGCACAAAGGATTGTAATCATCTCGGCACTAAATACCATTGAATTAACAATTTCCCCAAAAGAATAATTTAAATCTTTAAACCATATAAGCAGTCCTAAATATCCTCCAAAAAAGGCGAAAAACAATGTGTTTGTGTTTGTGCCTAGAATATCTCTTCCGATACTTAGTCCAAATTTAAATAATGAGTATCTGCTTATGTGTGGGTTATGAAGTAAGATTTCACGCATTGGAGACGAAATGGAAATCGCAACATCTGTAATAGCACCTATAGTACTCATGATGATCATGGATGCACCAATTTTCACAAAGTCTACTCCAATATACATCGAAAAGATACTAAGCTCTTCTATTTCTTCTTCCCCAAAGCCCTGTGTCATTGTATGTTCTGTCACGAAGATAATAAAGAACAGAAGTATAGCCAAAGTGATAATTGTTGAAAGAAAAGCTGTTTTCGTTTTCATATTTACTTCATTGATAAAAAACAAGGTAATGCAACTAATGATTGTACTTGCAATTAAT
Organism: Bacillus sp. AFS040349; assembly: GCF_002577655.1. NCBI lineage: Bacteria > Bacillati > Bacillota > Bacilli > Caryophanales > Bacillaceae > Bacillus > Bacillus sp. AFS040349. Next base: position 33,113 of record NZ_NUMC01000061.1, read on the forward strand.
GTTAATAATATGGGATCAGCATTTGGATCTGTCATAAAAAGTGTCGCTAAAAAGAGTACACTAAAGTTTAAAAATAAAGCAATAAAAGAACGTGCTCCTTTTTTCCCACCTATAAGGATCATTAGTAAAAATAAGATAGCGGCTAAACATACTAAAACATTCATGATTTTGTCCTTTTTCTTAGATTGATGAACAATATAGAAGTATAGAGACCGATCGGAATCGTTAAGACTATACCAATTCCACCAGCTAGAGCACGAGCCAATTCCAAAGAAAGATTAATAGATAAAGTATAGGTCAATGGAGATGAGTTTTTAAAATATAGTATGAGCATAGGAATCGCACCACTTACATAAGCGAAAAATAAAATATTTGTCATCGTCCCCATAATATCTTTTCCGATATCCATTCCTGACTTCTTCAGAGCTTTAATTGAAATATTATGATTTTCTTCATACAAACCGTATACAGATGAAGACATGGTAATGGCAACATCCATAACCGCTCCTAATGACCCAATTAATACTCCTGCTATAAACACTGTTTGAGGAGGCCGAGTTAAAAATTGCATTTCCTCATATCGAAGTCCTTCTTCAGCAGTTACCCACATCACAAAAATCGCAATCAAAAGGGAAATAAACGTTCCAAGTATTGTTGATATAACAGCTGCATATGTTTTTCCATTAAAGCCGTTAACGAGTAATAAAGAAATGATCGTAAACAGAATGGCACTTATCCCACAAACTACTAGCAAGCTAACTCCTGATGTATTCATATACACATCTAATGCATACGATAACAAAACAGCATTGACCGCCAAGCTAATGATTGAAAAAAGCCCTTGTTTTTTCCCGACAATCAGTAGAGTAAAGATGAAAATCCATGCTATGAATACAACATATTTATCACGCTTTACATCTTTGATCGTTCCAGTTAAAGTCGAACTTTCCTCTGTATCTAACGAAATAAACAATTCATTTCCAGCTTCGAATTTTTGATCATATGCTCCAGATGATGAATACTCATTTGTTAAGGAAATAGTTTCTCCTCGATGTTCTCCGTTTTTTATCACTGCTTCTATATGCTGAGTAAAAAGCTTATCAACATTTTCGTGAGGATCGACCGTCTCAGTTGATTCGACTAAATGAGTTTTAGTAATTTTAGCAATAGGTTGATCATAAAAAGAGTAGTTATTATATACAAAAAACATAGAAACAATAAAGAAAAATACTAAAAGAGTATAAAAAATGATTTGCCTAAACATATCTTTCAAAAGTAAACCTCCGCTATGAACTAGTAATATGTAATTGTAAGCAATGGACATAGAATAACAGGATTGTTTTTTTACCGTCAAGAACTATTCTAGTCTCAATCAAAATAGAAAATTATTTCTTGTATTTCTTTCCATTTTATTGTAGTATCAAAATCAATCAAATCCGAATTTTACTTTTGAACACAATGATAAGGACATGAGTTACTTTAAACGGTTTCCAGAGAGGGAAGATATGCTGAGAGCTTCCTAACGCAGTAAAGTAGTTTACCACCTTTGAGCTGTATTGGGGAAATTAGTATCCAATACCGTATATGCTACGTTACAGCACCAAAGCCATGAGTGTTTTGCTTGTGGGAAATTGGGTGGAACCACGGGTTATAACACACTCGTCCCTTGTACAGGGATGGGTGTGTTTTTTGTTTTCCAAAAATAATACAATGCTATGAAAAGGACATGAATGATGTTTACGGTTTTCAGAGAGGGGAGGAATGCTGTGACTCCCAAACTTAGGAAGGTCATTTACCACCTTAGAGCTATATCAGGGAAAGCAAGTATCTGATATCGTTTAGGCTACGTTACAGCTCCAGAGCCATAGGTGTTTTTGCTTATGGGAAATTGGGTGGAACCACGGGTAAAACGCACTCGTCCCTTGTTATGAGGGATGAGTGCGTTTTTATTTTACTAAAGAAAAAAGCTGCGATGAGGACATGAATGATTTTTACGGTTTCCAGAGAGGGAAGGAAATGCTGTGACCTTCCTAACTTAGGAAAATCATTTACCACCTTCTGAGCTATATCAGGGAAAAGTAGTATCTGATATCGTCTAGGCTACGTTACAGCTCCAAAGCCATAATTGTTTTTGCTTATGGGAAATTGGGTGGAACCACGGGTTACTAACACACTCGTCCCTTCTCTAGGGATGAGTGTGTTTTTTATTATATTAAAGGAGTGTTTACCTAAGATGAATGTTGTGAAAATTGAATTACCAGATGGGAAAATAAAAGAATGTCAGAAAGGTATTCCTGTTAGTATGCTAGCTGAATCGATAAGCTCTAGTTTAAAAAAGAATGCGGTAGCAGGGAAAGTGAATAATCATTTGGTTGATCTCAGCTACAAACTTGAACAAGATGCAAAAGTTTCAATTTTAACTCTTGATAGTGAAGAAGGTTTGGAAATTCTAAGGCATTCAGCTACACATGTGTTGGCTCAAGCGGTGAAAAGAGTATTCGGAAATGTAAAATTAGGGATTGGTCCAGTGATTGAGGATGGTTTTTATTATGATATGAATCTGGAGGAGCTTAGCTTAACATCAAATGATTTAGAAAAAATTGAAAAAGAGATGGAAAACATCATCAAAGAAAACTTAGAGATTAAACGAATTGAAGTTTCTTATGATGAAGCAGAAAAGCTTTTTTTAGAAAAGGGAGAGAATTACAAGGTAGAAATTTTAAAAGATATTCCGAAAAATGAAAAGCTGTCACTATATCAACAAGGTGAATTTATTGATCTATGCCGTGGTCCACATCTTCCATCAACTGGTTTTATAAAAGCATTTAAATTAACTCGTGTATCAGGTGCCTACTGGAGAGGCGATAACCAGAATGATGTGCTTCAGCGAGTTTATGGAGTGGCCTTTAAAAAGAAAAACGACTTAAAGGATTATCTCTTTTATTTAGAAGAAGCAGCAAAACGAGATCATCGAAAGCTAGGAAAACAATTAGAGCTGTTTATGTTCTCAGAGGAAGCACCCGGAATGCCATTTTATTTACGAAATGGCCAGATTATAAGAAATGAACTTGAAAGGTTTTCGCGTGAACTTCAAAATGACGCATACTATGACGAGGTACGTACTCCTTTTATGATGAATCAACAGTTATGGGAAAAATCAGGTCACTGGGATCATTATCATGAAAACATGTATTTTTCAGAAGTTGATTCAACAAAGTTTGCTTTAAAACCAATGAATTGTCCGGGGCATATGCTTATTTTTAAAAATAGTCTTTATTCATATCGAGATTTACCGATTCGAATGGCTGAATTCGGTCAAGTTCATCGCCACGAATACAGTGGGGCATTAAATGGACTTCTTCGGGTTCGTACATTTTGTCAAGATGATGCACATCTTTTTGTTCGTGACGATCAAATTCAAGATGAAATTAAACAGGTGTTTCAATTAATTGATAAAGTTTATCGTACTTTTGGATTTGAGTATTCTGTTGAGCTCTCCACTAGACCCGAGGATTCTTTAGGAGATGATCAACTATGGGAAATATCTGAGGCTGCATTAAAAAATGTTCTTGAAGATTTGGAGGTCATCTATCAGTTGAACGAAGGTGATGGTGCTTTTTACGGACCTAAAATTGACTTTCATATTAAAGATGCTTTAAAAAGAAGCCATCAATGTGCAACAATTCAACTAGATTTTCAAATGCCGGAAAAGTTTGATTTGTCTTATATTAATCAAAACAACGAAAAAGTGCGTCCTGTTGTGATTCATCGTGCAATATTCGGTTCAATCGATCGGTTTTTAGGGATATTAATTGAACATTTTGCAGGTGCTTTCCCTGTTTGGCTCGCACCAACACAAGTGCAAATTATTCCAGTGTCACATGTTCACTTGGATTATTGCCTACAGATTCAAGCGGAGCTAAAGGAAGCTTTGGTAAGAGTAAAAATTGATTCTAGTAACGAAAAACTTGGGTACAAAATTAGAGAAGCTCAGATGAAGAAAACTCCGTATATGCTTGTATTGGGAGATCAAGAAATGGAAAATGGGAAAGTAAATGTTCGAAAGTTTGGAGGTCATCAGTCGGAAAGTGTATCTATTCAGGAATTTAAAGAGGAAATTGTAAGAAAAATAAGCGGACGCTGCTTATAAGATGAACAGGCACAGCATTACGTTGTGCCTTGCTACATTTATTAGGAGTTTTCGCATATATATTTGCCAATTTTGTGATGATATTTGAAGATTGACAGATATATTAGGCAGTTTTGTCATTTTATTTGGTGCTTTCAACGGAATATTCGTTTTTCGATAAAATTAACAAAGGAGGAATCCGCTATTTTTCATAGAATATGAACTAAAATTACAGTTGAAAGGATAAGATTACATGATCAATAAACCAGCTGCAGATGAATTTAATTCGTATTTTGCAAAATATGTAGACATAGTGCCTGAAGGTGACATTATCCAATTATTACAACAACAAAATAACGAAACTATTGACTTACTTAAGAATTATTCTGAAACACAAGGGTTATTTAAATATACACCTAACAAATGGAGTATCAAGGAAGTGATTGGGCATCTCTCAGATACCGAACGTATTTTAAGTTTCACCCTTCTTTGTATCGCCAGAGGGGAAGACATGTCTCTTCATAGATATGATAAAGATGCCTACATTAAAAACGCTGACTTTAATAGACAGTCTATTAAAAAGTTGCTAGAAGATTTTTCTGTTGTTCGTCAAAGCACTTTACAATTTATCAAAACACTTACCTCAGAAGATTTACAAAGAAAAGGTACAGCACTTGGTTCTGAAGTAACGGCAAAAGCACTTGTTTTTATTTTAGCAGGACATGAGCTACATCACCTTAAGATTATAAAGGAAGCGTATCTTGGGGCTGAAGATTTTCCTAATTAATTTCTCTGCTTTTTTTAATAAATAATTATTAATGTAAGGTAAATATAGTGTAAAATAGTAAATTGGAAACTAACTTAAAATTAAGAATGGCTATTGGAGGTTTACTCATTAACATGTCTAATCACTATGAAGATCCTAATTTGAAAATTTTTTCACTAAACTCTGATCCTTCTCTATCAACAAGAATTAGTGAAATCCTTGGAGTTGAATTAGGAAAGTGTTCTGTTACTCGCTTTAGTGACGGAGAAATCCAAATAAATATTGAAGAAAGTATTCGTGGTTGCGATGTTTATATCATTCAATCAATCAGTGACCCAGTAAACGAACATTTAATGGAACTGCTCATCATGGTAGATGCACTTAAGCGTGCTTCAGCCAAAACAATCAATTTGGTCATTCCGTACTATGGATACGCAAGACAAGATCGTAAAGCGAGAGCAAGGGAGCCAATTACTGCAAAGCTTGTTGCAAATCTTCTTGAAACAGCAGGTTCAACCCGTGTTATCGCTCTAGACTTGCATGCACCACAAATTCAAGGATTCTTTGACATTCCTATTGACCATCTTTTAGGAGTTCCTATCCTTTCGCAATACTTCTTAGATAAGAATTTAGAGGATCTTGTGATCGTTTCACCAGATCATGGTGGTGTAACACGTGCTCGTAAATTAGCAGATCGTCTAAAGGCTCCTATTGCCATTATTGATAAAAGACGTCCAAGACCTAATGTTGTAGAAGTGATGAATATTGTCGGGAACATCGAAGGAAAAACAGCGATTCTTATCGATGATATTATAGACACAGCAGGCACAATTACGTTAGCGGCAAACGCATTAACAGAAAATGGTGCAAAAGAAGTGTATGCATGTTGTACACATCCAGTTTTATCAGGACCGGCAATCGAACGTATTCAAAATTCAAACATTAAAGAACTCGTTATAACAGATTCGATTACACTTCCAGAATCCAAAAGAATTGATAAAATCGTTGAACTTTCTGTTGCTCCTTTAATAGGTGAAGCGATTAAACGAATTCACGAAAAACAATCAGTAGACGAGCTAGTACAGTAGATAATCGTGCATAGACACTCACATAGTTATTTTATTAGCAGGGCTTCTCATGAGGCCCTGTTTTTTTGGTGCCTGTCACTACCCGAATTTTCTTGTTTCACAATAAAGTTACACAATAAAAAAGGTGAAAAAGTAAATAAAGAGAATATAATTCTATTGGGTGTGAGTGTGTACCTAGATCTATTTAAATAAGATAAGCAGTTACAGTATGGAAGTTACTGAAGAAATAATTCCAATTACTAATAGGGGAGTGATTTGTTTGAGTATGATCTTAAATAAAGTTGGAGCCATTTTTATACCAGTTAGTGATATTAGAAAAGCTCGAGAGTGGTATTGCTCACTATTAAACTTAGAGCCTACATATGAGATTTTGTTTGATCATCTTTGTTGCATTCCAATGGACAATAATGGATTAAATATTGTACTAGATAGTAAGATCTATATGAAGGATTCTTACGCAAAAACACCGATGTTTCATTTTAATACTGATGATATTCACCAAGCTTATCAGTTTTTGCAAGAGAAAGGAGTAGAAATTGTGACAAACATTGAGCATGGACATTCGTTTAATATTCAAGATCCTGATGGGAATATGCTGATGATTTGTAAGGTTTCTTAAATACAGGGGAGGTGCGTTAAAACGAGAAAAATTCATTACAGCTGGATCATATTAATTATCACGTTCTTTTCAATTATTGTGGCAGGTATTATAAGATCTTCTTCAGGGGTGTTTATTGATCCTTTTGAACAAGAATTTGGCTGGGATCGCTCACTTATTTCATTAGCCTTTGCCATAGGGCTTTTTTTATATGGAATTTCTGGCCCATTTATGGCTGCTCTAGTCGAAGTAATAGGCTTAAAAAAGATGATGATCTACTCAATGATTACAATGATTATTGGCCTTTTACTAACATTCGTTATGCAAGAATCTTGGCAATTAATATTGATTTGGGGAGTTATTATTGGGGTTGGTTCTGCTGTCTTTCTTACTGTTTTAAGCCCATATGTAGCAAATCATTGGTTTGTTGAAAAAAGGGGACTTGCTGTTGGAATTCTAACGGCAAGCACGGCTACAGGACAGTTATTATTACTTCCCGTATTAGCTTTCATTATTGAAAAATACTCCTGGCGTTTTGCTATCGGTGCTATTTTAGCCATAGGTTTGTTAATGTTTATGATGATTACTTTGTTTATGAAAAGCACACCAAAGGATTTAGGAATTCTCCCTTTTGGACAAACGGAAGAAGTGTTAGATCCTGAGCAAGGTAAAAAGAAAAACCCCATAACCCTTGCGTTATCTGTATTATTAGATGCTATTAGAGTAAAAGAATTTTGGCTGTTAGCCGGAAGTTTTTTTATTTGTGGGCTTTCTACAAACGGATTAATAGGTACTCATTTTGTTTCATATTGTATAGGATTTGGCATTCCGTTAGTGACTGCAGCTTCTTTACTTTCTTTTATGGGGATTTTTGATCTCATAGGAACCACTCTTTCTGGTTGGCTTTCAGATCGTTTTGATAACCGCTGGCTTTTATTTTGGTACTACAGTTTAAGAGGAGCATCACTTTTATTCCTACCGTTTGCGGTAATGGAAGGTTCTTTTACCTTGTTAGTGATCTTCTCAGTGTTCTATGGATTAGATTGGATTGCAACCGTTCCACCAACAATCAGTATTTCAAGACAAGTATTTGGTGTTGAGAAAAGTGTAATTGTGTATGGCTGGATATTTGCCTCACACCAAGTAGGAGCTGCAGTAGCGGCATATGGGGGAGGACTGCTTTTTAAGATGTTTGATTCTTATACATGTGCATTTATTTTAGCTGGTATTTTTTGTGGATTTGGTAGTTTATTTGTGTTAGCAATTAAAAAAACAAAACCAGAACCCCATCAACTAGGAAAATCATTACAAGGTTAATCATTGGCTTCTATGTTGAAAATGTTCCGTTCACACAAAAAAGATGTCATATATAAAACGACTATCGTTTAATATGACATCTAACTAGTTATTAATAGGATACATTAAAAAAGGTTCATACTATCTCCTTACATTTAACACATCTGTATTTATATATATTTTCTTATCCAAAAATGGCATTCGTAATGATAAAGAGTATAGAAGGTGCCATTAAGCAACCTAAGCCGGTATAAAAGGTTGCCGTTACAGCCCCGTAAGGAACCAATTTTGGATCTGTTGCTGCTAGTCCACCAGCAACACCACTAGTAGTACCCATCAATCCACCATATACCATTGCTGAACGCGGATTATTTAAACCAATATATTTGGCCACGAAAGGAGTTCCAATCATTGTTAAAATTGATTTAACAAGACCTGCGGCAATACTAATTGTAATGACTTCCGAGCTAGCACCAATCGCAGCACCTGTTACTGGCCCTACTATATAAGTTGCTGTGCCCGCACCTATGGTTGTCAGGCTAATAGCATCTGTGTATCCAAAGGCAAGTGCGATACATACACCTACAATAAAAGAAAGAATAACACCGATGAAGAGGGAGGCAACTCCATTTACTCCGGCTTTTTTTATTTCATCAAAACTTGCACCAAAAGCAGTGGCAACAATCGCAAAATCGCGTAGCATGCCACCTCCCATCAGTCCTATTCCAGCAAAGATACTAATATCAGATAGACCTTTCTCGCCACCAGTTGTTATACCGCCTACATATGCTAGTAGTAAACCGAGAATAATAGCAATTGCTGATCCGTGAATTCTACCTTTTGTTAATTTGTTTGAAATAGCATATGCGATATACATAGTGACACCTACAATAGCAAAAGAAACGATGAGTGGGTTATCTGTAAAAACATTACTTAATGTTTCGAACATTTGAATTTCCGCCTCCATTCATATGGCTATTTTCAACAGCACTATTACCTGAAGCTTGAAACTTACCTTTACTTAAAATCGGTACAAAAATCCAGCTGATAATGACCACAGCAATACCGGCTACAATAGCAAGAGGACCACCATCAAGTGCACCCGCAACATTTTGGTTTGCTGACATGGCAATAACGATAGGAATATACATCGCGCTCCAAAAACCTAGACCATCCTGAGCAGCCTGACTCAATTTCTCACGTTTTTTTAGGTAGTCAACAATAAGGACAAGCATTAACATTGCGATTCCTACGCCACCTACATTTGCTTCAATTCCTAAAGAAAGACCAAAAATTTCTCCTAAGAAAATACCACACAACATACATATTGCCAGTAACGCTACACCAAAAATAACCATGTATACACCTCACTGTTTTTTTTACAGCCGTATGTAGAAGGATGAGAACAAGTAAGTAAGCGTTTACAAAAGTAGGAGTATAAAGTCGACTGTATTCTGTAAATTATCATAAAGGGTAATGATAGAAAATGCAAATACTATTTTAAATTTTCTAAAAACATTGAATTCGTCAATTGGATTTCGTATAATGAAATCGACAGTCGACAATATTCCGAACTTCAATTTAGGAGGGTCGTCAATATGAAAACGAACTTTGAAAATCATGCATTATCTAATTCTATTGCTAAACATATTACAGATCAAATTATTAGCGGTGACCTAAAGCCAGGAGAAAAATTAGTTGAACATATCTATGCTGAAGAATATGGCACAAGCAGGGCTCCAGTACGTGAGGCAATTTATTTACTAGCAATTGAAGGTCTTGTTGAAAGAATTCCACGAAAAGGGGCTGTAGTAAAAGAGTATAGTGAGCATGAAATATATGATCTTCTAGAAATTCGCAACATGCTTGAAAAGGTAGTGTCAAAAG